>CAMPIF010000065.1 GCA_946886245.1 Ectopseudomonas composti
ACCCCAAGGCCGGCGCCAAGGGCACCAGTCTGTTTCTGGTCGAAGCCAATACGCCCGGTTTCTCCAAGGGCAAGCGCCTGGAGAAGGTCGGTATGAAGGCGCAGGACACCTCCGAGCTGTTCTTCCAGGACGTGCGCGTACCCAAGGAAAATCTGCTCGGCCAGCCGGGTATGGGCTTCGCCTACCTCATGCAGGAGCTGCCGCAGGAACGCCTGACCGTCGGCATCGGTGCCCTGGCTTCGGCGGAAGCGGCGCTGCAGTGGACGCTGGATTACACCCGTGAACGCAAGGCTTTCGGCAAGGCCGTGGCGGACTTCCAGAACACCCGTTTCAAGCTCGCCGAAATGGCGACGGAGATTCAGATTGGTCGGGTGTTCATCGACCGCTGCCTGGAGCTGCACCTGGCGGGCAAGCTCGATGTGCCGACGGCGGCGATGCTCAAGTACTGGACCACCGATCTGCAGTGCAAGGTGCTCGATGAGTGCGTGCAGCTGCACGGCGGCTACGGTTACATGTGGGAATACCCGGTGGCGCGCGCCTGGGCCGACGCGCGGGTGCAGCGCATCTACGCCGGCACCAACGAGATCATGAAGGAAATCATCGCTCGTTCACTGGTGTAAATCCGTAGGGGGGGCGCTGTGCGCACCTGCAACGCTGAGGTGCTTGTCGGTGCGCACGGCACACCCTAGGTAGGGTGCGTCAGGGCGCGGGGTTGGGTTGCGCCTTGTGGATCGCCTCGATGCCGGCGAGCACGTCCTCGGGGAGCTTCAGCTCGGCGCTGGCCAGGTTGCTGTCCAGTTGCTCCAGGCTGGTGGCGCCAATGATGTTGCTGGTCACGAAGGGCTGCGCGGTGACGAAGGCCAGGGCCATCTGCGCCGGATCCAGGCCGTGCTCGCGCGCCAGGGCCACGTAGCGTGAGCAGGCTGCTTCCGACTGCGGGTTGGTGTAGCGGGCAAAGCGGCTGAACAGGCTGATGCGTGCGCCGGCCGGGCGAGCGCCGCCTTCGTATTTGCCGCTGAGCATGCCGAAAGCCAGTGGCGAGTAGGCCAGCAGGCCGCATTGCTCGCGAATCGCCACCTCCGCCAGACCCACTTCGAAGCTGCGGTTGAGCAGGTTGTAGGGGTTCTGGATCGACACGGCGCGCGGCCAGCCACGGCTTTCGGCCAGTTGCAGGAACTTCATGGTGCCCCACGGGGTTTCGTTGGACAGGCCGATATGGCGGATCTTGCCGGCCTTGACCTGCTCGTCGAGCACTTCCAGGGTTTCTTCCAGCGGCGTGAACTCAACGTCCTTGTGCTTGTAGTCGAGCTGACCGAAGAAGTTGGTCGGCCGCTCCGGCCAGTGCAGTTGGTACAGATCGATCCAGTCGGTCTGCAGGCGCTTGAGGCTGGCGTCCAGTGCGTTGACGATGTGTTGGCGGTTGAACTTCAGCTGGCCGTCACGGATGTGCGAGATGCCGTTGCCGGGGCCGGCGATCTTGCTGGCCAGAATCCAGTCGGCGCGGTCGCCACGTTGCCTGAAGTAGCTGCCGATGATCTGCTCGGTCTTGCTGTAGGTTTCGGCGCGCGGTGGCACCGGGTACATCTCTGCGGTATCGATGAAATTGATGCCGCTGGCCTTGGCCCGCTCGATCTGCGCATGGCCTTCGCTCTCGCTGTTCTGCTCGCCCCAGGTCATGGTGCCCAGGCACAGTGCGCTGACATCGAGATCGGTTCGGCCTAGCTTGCGGTATTCCATGATTGACTCCTTCGGCAAAAGAGTCATACAAGCAGGTTGAAATTTTTTTCGCAATCAGGATAATTCGGCACCTCTTTCTGCGGTGGAAGTGATGCGCCGCCTGCCGAAGAATCTTGCCGTATTGTGGACGCGCTGACCCGAGCCCCCGATAGCGTCCGTATGCGGCTGCCTTTGACTTGTCAAAGTACGCACTATCCAGTAAGATCCGCCGTCTATTTTTGCTGGGCGGCCCCTGAGGCTATAAAGAATGAAAACTTTTACTGCTAAACCGGAAACAGTAAAACGCGACTGGTTCGTCGTTGATGCTGCTGGCAAGACCCTGGGTCGTCTGGCCACCGAAATCGCGAGCCGTCTGCGTGGCAAGCACAAGCCCGAGTACACCCCGCACGTTGACACTGGCGACTACATCGTCGTGATCAATGCCGAGCAGGTGCGTGTAACTGGTGCCAAGGCCAGCGACAAGAAGTACTACTCCCACTCCGGTTTCCCGGGCGGCATCAAAGAGATCAACTTCGAGAAGCTGATCGCTCGTGCTCCTGAGCGCGTGATCGAGACTGCGGTCAAAGGCATGCTGCCGAAGAACCCGCTGGGTCGCGACATGTACCGTAAGCTGAAGGTGTACAAGGGTGCAGTTCACCCGCACACCGCTCAGCAGCCCCAAGAACTGAAGATTTAACGGAATAGTTCATTATGTCGGCGACTCAAAATTACGGCACTGGCCGTCGCAAGACTGCAACCGCTCGCGTTTTCCTGCGTGCCGGTACTGGCAAGATCTCCATCAATAACCGTACTCTCGACGGTTTCTTCGGTCGCGAAACTGCCCGCATGGTAGTTCGTCAGCCGCTGGAACTGGTTGAGATGACCGAGAAGTTCGACGTCTACGTCACCGTTATCGGTGGCGGCGTGAGTGGCCAGGCCGGTGCAATCCGTCACGGCATCACTCGTGCTCTGATGGACTACGACGAAGCTCTGCGTCCTGCCCTGCGCAAGGCCGGCTTCGTGACTCGCGATGCTCGTGAAGTTGAACGTAAGAAGGTTGGTCTGCGTAAAGCGCGTAAGCGTCCGCAGTACTCCAAGCGTTAATTCGCTATCTGCGTTCAAAAACGCCCAGTTTCCTAGCGGAACTGGGCGTTTTTTATGGGCGTAAGAATGCCCTGCGGTGTTATGCCGCAGTGTTGAGTCCCGCGCCCTGCGCGGTGTTAAGCCTTTATCGGCGGGGTAATTACCTTGTCAGAAAAGGGGCTTTTCATTACCATTTGGCGAATTTTTTGCGCGACTCGAAATTTACTTAGTAGAGGCCTGACCAACAGGCCATAAAGCTGATGGGAGACGACTGAATGAGCAATGACGGCGTGAATGCAGGCCGGCGTCGCTTCCTGGTTGCAGCCACCTCCGTGGTGGGTGCAGCAGGAGCGGTAGGTGCTGCGACTCCGTTCGTGGGGTCATGGTTCCCCAGTGCCAAGGCCAAGGCGGCCGGTGCACCGGTGAAGGTGAACGTCAGCAAGATCGAGGCGGGTCAGCAGATGGTTGCTGAGTGGCGCGGTCAGCCGGTGTTCATCGTGCGCCGTACCGAGGAGATCCTGGCCAATCTGACCAAGATCGAAGGCAGTGTCGCCGATCCCGAGTCCGCTGCCTCCGTGCAGCCGGAGTACGTGGACAAGAAGACCCGCTCGATCAAACCAGAGCTGCTGATTCTGGTAGGTCTTTGCACTCACCTGGGGTGTGCGCCGTCCTTCCGTCCGGAAGTGGCCCCGGCTGACCTGGGTCCGGACTGGGTGGGTGGCTATTTCTGCCCTTGCCACGGTTCGCGTTACGACCTCGCCGGTCGCGTGTACAAGTCGCAGCCTGCACCGCTGAACTTGCCAGTGCCGCCGCACACCTACGAAACGGATGATGTGATCATCATCGGTGTGGACCAGGAGAACGCGTGATGAGCAAATTCATGGAATGGGTGGATGCGCGCTTCCCCGCCACCAAAATGTGGGAAGATCATCTCTCCAAGTACTACGCCCCGAAGAACTTCAACTTCTTCTATTTCTTCGGCTCGCTGGCTCTGCTGGTGCTGGTCAACCAGATCGTTACCGGTATCTGGCTGACCATGAGCTTCGAACCTTCGGCCGAAGGCGCTTTCGCCTCCGTCGAATACATCATGCGTGACGTCGAGTACGGCTGGATTCTGCGTTACCTGCACTCCACCGGTGCCTCTGCGTTCTTCGTGGTGGTCTATCTGCACATGTTCCGCGGTCTGCTCTACGGCTCCTATCAGAAGCCGCGCGAGCTGGTGTGGATCTTCGGCATGCTGATCTACCTGGTGCTGATGGCCGAGGCCTTCATGGGCTACCTGCTGCCGTGGGGCCAGATGTCCTACTGGGGCGCCCAGGTGATCATCTCGCTGTTCGGTGCCATTCCGGTCATCGGTGACGACCTGACCCAGTGGATTCGCGGTGACTACCTGATCTCCGGTATTACCCTGAACCGCTTCTTCGCCCTGCACGTGATCGCACTGCCGATCGTGCTGCTTGGCCTGGTCGTGCTGCACATACTGGCGCTGCACGAAGTGGGTTCGAACAACCCGGACGGCGTCGACATCAAGAAGCTCAAGGACGAGAACGGTGTGCCGCTCGATGGCATCGCCTTCCACCCTTACTACACCGTGAAAGACATCGTCGGCGTGGTGGTGTTCCTGTTCGTGTTCTGCTTCGTGGTGTTCTTCTTCCCGGAAATGGGCGGTTACTTCCTCGAGAAGCCGAACTTCGAAGCTGCCAACCCGTTCAAGACCCCTGAGCACATCGCCCCGGTTTGGTACTTCACGCCGTTCTACGCGATTCTGCGTGCAGTGCCGGACAAGCTGCTCGGCGTGATCGCCATGGGCGCAGCCATCGCCGTCCTGTTCGTGCTGCCCTGGCTCGACCGTAGCCCGGTCAAATCCATGCGCTACAAGGGCTGGATGAGCAAGATCTGGCTGGTGGTGTTCTGCATCTCCTTCGTCATCCTGGGCGTGCTGGGTGTGCTGGCGCCGACCCCGGGTCGTACCCTGCTGTCGCAGGTGTGCACCTTCCTGTACTTCGCGTACTTCATCCTGATGCCGTTCTACACCAGGATGGAGAAGACCAAACCGGTTCCGGAAAGGGTGACTGGCTGATGAAAAAGCTCTTTGCTGCATTTGTTTTCGCTGCGCTGCCGGCCCTGGCCATGGGCGCTGCCAGCAACTACCCGCTGGACAAGGTCGACATCGACCTGACCGACAAGGCTGCCATGCAGGACGGCGCGCGTACCTTCGCCAACTACTGCATGGGTTGCCACTCGGCTCAGTATCAGCGTTACGAGCGTGTTGCCGATGACCTCGGCATCCCGCACGAAATCATGCTGGACAACCTGGTGTTCAACGACGCCAAGATCGGTGACCACATGAAGATCGGCATGAAGCCGGACGACGCCAAGGCCTGGTTCGGTGCAGCGCCACCTGATCTGACCCTGGTCGCTCGTGTGCGTGGCAACGACTGGCTGTACACCTACCTGCGCACCTTCTACGCCGATCCGAGCCGTCCGCTGGGCGCCAACAACAAGGTGTTCCCGAACGTGGGTATGCCCAACGTGCTGGTGGGTCTGCAGGGCAACCAGGTCATCGGCTGCAAGCAGGTTCAGGTCGTCACCGACGGCAAGAAGCAATTCGACCCGCTGACCGGTGCGCCGATCACGCACGAGGCCTGCGATCAGTTGACCGTCGAGGAGAAGAGCGGCGCGCTGAGCGAGGCCGAGTTCGACGAGAAGATCAAGAACCTGGTGACCTTCCTGGCCTATTCGGCCAACCCGGTCAAGCTGAAGTCCCAGCGCATCGGCACCTATGTGCTGCTGTACCTGGCGTTCTTCTTCGTGTTCGCTTACCTGCTCAAGCGTGAGTACTGGAAGGACGTGCATTAAGCCGTCGCAGTTCTCTGCATACACCTGCGCGCCCACATGGGCGCGCAGGTTTTTGTGCCCTGCCATTCCGAGTGACCACCTTGCGGTGTCGTCACCTGCAACTTCAAGAATTGCCCTGGGCAATTTTTCGTGTTTCTGCAAAATCACAACAAGCGAGGAGGATCGCCATGGCGGTGACCAATAGGTTGACCTGCTACTCCGACCCCGCCGACCACTATTCCCATCGCGTGCGTCTGGTGCTCGCCGAGAAAGGTGTCAGCGTCGAGATCATCGATGTCGAGCAGGGCCGTTGTCCGCCCAGGCTTGCCGAGGTCAATCCCTATGGTAGTGTGCCGACGCTGGTCGATCGTGACCTGGCGCTGTACGAATCGTCCGTGGTGATGGAATATCTGGACGAGCGCTACCCGCATCCGCCTTTGCTGCCTGTGTATCCGGTTGCTCGCGCCAACAGCCGTCTGCTGATGCACCGCATCCAGCGTGACTGGTGTGTGCTGGTCGACCGCATTCTCGACAAGCGCAGCAAGGAGGCCGAGCGCCAGTTGGCGCGCAAGGAGCTGCGCGAGAGTCTGACCGGTGTATCGCCGCTGTTCGCGGACAAGGCATTCTTCCTCAGTGACGAGCTGAGCCTGGTGGATTGCTGCCTGCTGCCCATTCTCTGGCGTCTGCCTGTCCTGGGTATCGAACTGCCGCGTCCGGCCAAGCCCTTGCTCGACTATATGGAGCGTCAGTTTGCTCGTGAGGCCTTTCAGGCCAGTCTTTCCGCTGCCGAGCGCGCGATGCGCTGAGAAGGAGGAAACCATGAATTCCAGTCGTCCCTATCTGGTGCGCGCCCTCTACGAATGGATCGTCGATAACGATTGCACGCCACATCTGCTGGTCAGTGCCGAGTATCCGGGCGTGCAGGTGCCGCCCGGCTTCGCCAGTGATGGCCAGATCGTGCTGAATGCTTCGCCCAGCGCTGTGCGTCATCTGCATATGGACAATCAGGCGGTGAGCTTCGAAGGGCGCTTCGGTGGTGTGGCGCATAGTTTGTACATTCCGGCAGCGGCGATCCTGGCGATCTACGCGCGGGAGAACGGTCAGGGCATGGTCTTCGATATGGAGCCGTCGGTTGCGGGTGGTCCAGAAGAGCCTGAGCCGGATGATGATGGGCCTTCCGGTGGCGAGCCGTCGCGTCCTAGCGGCCGGCCAAGCCTGAAAGTGGTCAAGTGAGCAATGAAAAGGGCGCCCATGGGCGCCCTTGTCGTTTCTGCGTTCGAATCAGTTGGTGTATTCGAACAGGCGTACGACCCGCTGCACCCCCGATACGCTCTGTACCACGCGAGTGGCGGCATTGGCTTCTTCGCGCGTGACCAGGCCGAGCATGTAGACGATGCCGTTCTCGGTCACGACCTTGATCCGCGCGCTCGGTACGTTGCTGTCGGTCAGCATCTGCGCCTTGATCTTGGTGGTCAGCAGCGAGTCGTTGCTACGGGCCAGCAGGGAGGCCGGTTGCTGCACCTGCAGCTCGTTGTAGATCTTCTTCACACCCTGAACGCCGCGTGCGGTCTGAGCGGCGCGATCCTTGAGCTCGCTGCGGGGGGTTTGCCCTGCGAGCAGAATCACGCCGTTATAGCTGGTAACCACGATGCGCGAGGTCGGGCTGGACAGGTCGGCGTGTGCATTGCTGATGCGTGACGCGACTTCCGGGCCGAGGAACTGGTCATCGATCTTGTTGCCGATGCTGCGGCTGCCACAGCCTGCCAGGGTCAGGGTAATGGCCAGGGTGGCCAGAATCAGGGCGGAACGCTTCATTCTTCACTCCCAAACAATTGACTGTCGAT
The DNA here is from genome assembly GCA_946886245.1 of Ectopseudomonas composti. The sequence continues at coordinate 7,482 of CAMPIF010000065.1, forward strand.
CAGGTCGCAGAGGCAGTGGATAGTCAGCAGGTGGACTTCCTGGATGCGTGCGGTGACTTTGGCTGGAACGCGGATTTCGACATCTTCCGGCAGCAGCAGCGAGGCCATGCCGCCGCCGTCACGGCCGCTGAGGGCGACGACGGTCATCTCGCGATCATGTGCAGCTTGAATGGCCTGGATGACATTCGCTGAGTTGCCACTGGTGGAAATCGCCAACAGCACGTCGCCGGGTTGGCCGAGCGCGCGGATCTGCTTGGAGAAGATTTCGTTGTAGCTGTAGTCGTTGGCGATGGAGGTGATGGTCGAGCTGTCGGTGGTCAGGGCGATGGCCGGCAGGCTCGGGCGCTCGCGCTCGAAGCGGTTGAGCAGCTCGGAGGAGAAATGCTGGGCATCGCCGGCGGAGCCGCCATTGCCGCAGGAAAGAATCTTGCCCTCGTTGAGCAGGGCCTGGACCATCACCAGGCTGGCATGCTCGATGTATGGAGTCAGAACCTCCATGGCCTGTTGCTTGGTATCGATGCTGGCTTGGAAGAGCTGGCGGATTCGGGATTGCATGTCCATCGGTTAAACCTTGAATTTACGGCCGTCAGGCATCGAAGGCGTTTTTGATCCAGTCGAGGCGAGTGGCGCCGTCGGTACTGATGGCGACCACGTCGAAGCGGCAGGGGTAGCGGGCCCAGCGTGAGTGTTGCTGAAGGAAGAGCTCTGCGGCGATGACCAGCTTGCCACGCTTGCGCGCATCGATGCTCTCCAGGGCACCGCCCCAGGCGCTGTGGCGGCGGGCGCGGACCTCGACGAATACTACTGTATCGCCGTCGAGCATGACCAGATCGAGCTCGCCACGGCGACAGCTCCAGTTCTGTTCGATCAGTTTCAGGCCGCTGCGTTCCAGATGCTGACGAGCCGCCTGTTCGGCGGCTCGTCCCAGATCGTTGTGTGCGCTCAATTGATGCTGTCAGGAAGGCGCTGGATCTGGCCGCCACGGAACTCGGCCCAGGGCAGCTGGCGCTCGATGCGCTGCGTGGCGTTGAGGCTGAGGCTGCCCGACAGGCCGTCGATGCGCGAGTCCGGCAGGGCCTGGAGCTGGCCCAGGCGTGGCGCCAGGCGGTAGGCGTCGACACCCATGGCATACAGGCGGCCCAGGCTGCCACCGGCCTGCGGCCACTGATTGCTGACGTCCTGACGCAGCGGTGCGTGGGTATCGAGCAGCCAGGGCGTTTCGCAGAAGCGAATGCCTTCCAGGTCCTGGTACTGGGCCTGGCTATGGGCGCCGGTGAACAGGTGCGAGGTGGCGTAGACCGGCACGTCGCCAGCGTACTGGAAGGCCAGGGTCGGCTTGATCTGCTGCGCCTGTTGCGGCGTGGCGGCGAGGAAGATGAAGTCGATGTCCTGGCGGCGCGCCGGTTGTGCGTCCAGGCTGGTGCCCAGGGTGTTCTGCAGGCGGCGCGCGCGGGCTTCGCTTTCGCGCAGCTGGAACAGGTCGGCGATCTGGCGAGCCAGCTCCACGGGCTGATCGACGTGCTCGGCGGCGATCAGGGTGCCGCCCTGGGCTTGCCAGCTCTGGCGGAAGGCGTCCAGTACGCGGTCACCCCAGTCGCCACGCGGCACCAGGGCCACAGCGCGGCGCATGCCATCATTCCAGGCGCGGCGTGCTACTTCGCGTGCTTCGTCCTCGGCGGCCAGGCCGAACTGGAACAGTTGCGCCGGACCTTCCTGGCCTGGGTCGCTGTAGTTCAGGGCGAGGGTGGTGATTGGCAGTTGTTCGCGATCGCTGAGCTGCTTGACCAGCGGTTTTTCCAGTGGGCCGACCACCAGTTGCACGCCATCGGCCTGCGCCTGCTGGTAGAAGGCGTCCAGCGAGCCAATGCGGGAGCTGTCGTAGAGCTTGATTTGCGGTGGGTTCTGTCCGGCTTGCTGGGCTTCGTAATGCGCGGCGAGGAAGCCGTCACGCAGGGCGCGGGCGACATTGGCCAGTTGGCCTTCCTGCGGCAGCAGCAGCGCGACGCGGGTCAGCGGCTGGCTGGCCAGCTCGCGCAGTTTGCTCAATGCCTCGGGCAGTTGTTCGGCTGCCGGGTGCTGCGGGTTCTGCGCGATCCACTGGTCGATGGCGGCTTGCTGCTGCTCCAGGGTGGCCCCGGCCTTGGTCACGCGCGCCAACTCCAGCCAGCCAGCCAGGTCGCTGTCGGCACCGGCCGAGGTCTGCGGCGGCAGGACGGAAACCAGGCCCCAGATGCTTTCATGGTTGTCGTGGGCGGCCTGGCCGCTCAGTAGCGGCGCGATGAACACCCGCTCGCGGGCGGCGGCCAGGGTCTGACCGTCGGCTTCCAGTGCGCGTGCACGGACCAGTTGGGTGCGAATCTGTTGCTCGACCGGCAGCTCAGCCAAGCGCTCGAAGCTGGGGTGCTGCAAGGCTGCAAGGGCGCTCTTGGGTTGCTTGCGGGCCATTGCCAGCTCGGCCTTCAGGGTGCTGGCGAAGATCTGCTGGGCAGGCTGCAGGCTGGCAATGTCGATCTGCTCGAGAATGCGAGTGGCGCGGGCCACGTCGTTTTGCTGGTAGCTCTGGTCGGCAGCGGACAGACGCAGCAGGGCGGCCTGCTCGGGTTTGCTCTCGGCAGCTTGCTGAAGCATCTGCTCGATGCTGGCTTGTGGCGTGCGAGGCAACTGGCCCAGGTTATTGGAGGGCGAGCTGGCGCAGGCGGCGAGCAGGCCGGCCAGGAAAAGAGCAGAAAGAGGGCGCAGGCTAGCGATCATCGGGTCATCCTGATACTTGAGCAAAACGAGCGGCGATTGTACCCAAGGGGCGACATCCATGCGATGCCGCTGGGGCGGAACCGGCTAGAATGAGCGCTCTTTCAATTAACGAGGTGTTTCCAGTGAGTCAGCCCGCAGTCTCAAGCGTCCAGCCAGGCAGCCTGTATGTGGTCGCCACGCCCATTGGCAACCTGGATGACATCAGCGCGCGGGCGTTGCGGATCTTGCGCGAGGTGACGCTGATCGCTGCTGAAGACACGCGGCATTCGGTGCGCCTGCTGCAGCATTTTGGTATCGAGACGCCATTGGCGGCCTGTCACGAACACAACGAGCGCGACCAGGGTGGGCGTTTTCTGGCACGCCTTCAGGCCGGTGAGGACGTCGCGCTGATTTCCGATGCAGGGACGCCACTGATTTCCGATCCGGGTTACCACCTGGTGCGCCAGGCGCGCGCTGCGGGTATCGCGGTGGTGCCCGTGCCAGGCGCCTGCGCCCTGATCGCCGCGCTTTCGGCTGCCGGGTTGCCCTCGGATCGTTTCATCTTCGAAGGTTTTCTGCCGGCCAAGGCGGCGGGGCGCCGTGCGCGCCTGGAGCAGGTGCGGGAGGAGCCGCGCACGCTGATCTTCTATGAGGCGCCGCACCGCATCCTCGAGTGCCTGGAGGACATGCGCGAAGTCTTTGGTGGTGATCGCCCGGCGTTGCTGGCGCGTGAACTGACCAAGACCTTCGAGACCCTCAAGGGTTTGCCGTTGGATGAGTTGTGCGCCTGGGTGGCTGCAGACAGCAATCAGCAGCGCGGCGAGTGCGTGGTGCTGGTGGCGGGTTGGCAGGCGCCGGAGGGCGAGGAGGCGGTCAGCGCCGAAGCCCTGCGCGTACTCGATCTGCTGATGGCGGAAATGCCGCTCAAGCGGGCGGCGGCGCTGGCGGCGGAGATCACCGGTGTGCGCAAGAACCTGCTTTATCAGGTTGCTTTGGCGCGCAAGAACTAGGTCTCGCGCTGTCGGTCCAGCTTGCAGCTTGCCATCACGCCCGGTACCCTTGCCGGCGGAGAGTCGATCGGGCAGTCGCTGCCTTCGCAAGAAGGGGGAGGAAAGTCCGGGCTCCATAGGGCGGAGTGCCAGGTAACGCCTGGGAGGCGTGAGCCTACGGAAAGTGCCACAGAAAATAACCGCCTAAGCACTCCGGTGCCGGTAAGGGTGAAAAGGTGCGGTAAGAGCGCACCGCACGGCTGGTAACAGTCCGTGGCTAGGCAAACCCCACTCGGAGCAAGACCAAATAGGGTTCCATTGGCGTGGCCCGCGCTGGAACCGGGTAGGTTGCTAAAGACGTGCAGTGATGTACGTCGTAGAGGAATGACTGTCCTCGACAGAACCCGGCTTACAGATCGGCTCTCCACCTTTCTTCTGTGATCCGCTTCACTTTCATCCCCCGCTTTCTAATACCGAAAAAATCTTACTCTTAAGAAATCACTTTAAGTTTGAAGTGCAGCATATTGTGTTGCTTCGCTTTGCCTTGCCGGTACCCCCTCCGTTTGTCGTTTCTTCTTCCGCTTGTATCGCTAAATCTCCGTTCTATAAGGGTTTTTCCCGCTTTGGGCGCCTTGACGGTGGGGTGGGTGCGTTCCTATAGTGTGCGCGAGTGGTAAAAAGTGGCATGAAGTGGGTTTTTTTGGGCATGGATAGCTAATAAAAGGGGAAACGCGATCGTGTTTCGCGGAGCTAACGCCATCAGTCTCGACGCCAAAGGGCGCCTCGCGATGCCGAGTCGGTATCGTGACGAGCTCGTTGCGCGTTGCAGTGGCCAGCTCATCGTGACCATCGACGCCGTCGATCCCTGTCTTTGCGTTTATCCACTGGCCGAGTGGGAGTTGATCGAGAACAAGCTGCGCGAGCTGGCCTCCTTTCGTGAAGAGAACCGCCGCCTGCAGCGTCTGTTGATCGGTAATGCCGTCGACCTCGAGCTGGACGCCAGTGGCCGCTTCCTGGTCCCTCCGCGTTTGCGCGAATACGCCAAGCTGGACAAGCGAGCGATGCTCGTCGGTCAGCTGAACAAGTTTCAACTCTGGGATGAAGATTCCTGGAATGCCGTAGCCGAAGCCGACCTCGCTGCCATCAAGCAGCCGGGTGCCCTTTCCGATGACCTGCGTGACCTGATCCTGTGACCATGACCGATAGCAACTTCCGCCATATCACCGTGCTGCTCGACGAAGCCGTCGAGGGGCTGGCTGTGCGCGGTGATGGCCGTTATATGGACGGCACTTTCGGGCGTGGCGGGCACAGCCGGCTGATTCTGCAGAAGCTCGGGCCAGATGGACGGCTTCTGGGGTTCGACAAGGATCCCCTGGCGATAGCCACCGGGGAAGCATTGGCGGCCGAAGACGGCCGCTTTGTCGTTGTGCAGCGCAGTTTTGCGGAACTTGGCGAGGAAGCTGTTGTCCGCGGCATTTGCGGTCAGGTCTCCGGCATCCTGCTCGATCTCGGCGTGTCTTCGCCGCAGCTGGACGATCCCGAGCGTGGCTTCAGCTTTCTCAATGACGGCCCGCTGGACATGCGCATGAACCCGGACATCGGCGTCAGCGCGGCAGACTGGATCGCCACGGCGGCCGAAGACGAAATCGCCCGTGTGCTCAAGGATTATGGCGAAGAGCGTTTCGCCAAGCGTATGGCGCGCGCTGTGGTGCTGCGCCGCGCCGAGCAGCCGTTTACCCGCACTGCCGATCTGGCGCAGGTGCTGACCGTGGCCAATCCGGCCTGGGAAAAGGGCAAGAATCCGGCGACTCGTGCCTTCCAGGGCATTCGCATTCACGTCAACAACGAACTCGGCGATCTCGAGCGCGGCCTCGAGGCGGCGCTGGAAACGCTCGAGGTGGGTGGTCGTCTGGTGGTGATCAGCTTCCACTCGCTGGAAGACCGCATCGTCAAGCAGTTCATGAAGCGTCAGGCCAAGGGCGAAGCAGACAAGCTGCCGCGTGACCTGCCGATCATTCCCAAGGCCTTCGAGCCGCGCCTGAAGCTGATCGGCAAGCCGGTCTACGCCGCTGAGGCCGAACTCAAGGCCAATCCGCGCTCGCGCAGCGCGGTGATGCGCATC
>CAMPIF010000066.1 GCA_946886245.1 Ectopseudomonas composti
GCTCTATCTGCCCCAGCGCCGCTGGTTCGCGGGCGAACAGCGAGCGGCCGGCAGCGTCAGCCTGTTGTACGTGGTGCCGCTTGCCGATGGTGCCAATGCGCCGCTGCTGGCCGAGGTAGAGGTGAGGAGTGCGGCAGGCGTCGAGCATTACCGCCTGCCGCTGGCTGCGGTGCCCGAGCGCGCCGAAGGCAACGATCTGCCGCAACAACTGGCGTTGGCCCGGCTGCGCCGGGGGCGTCATGTGGAGCTGTTGACCGATGCCTTCAGCCTGCCGCAGTTCAGCCAGCAGGTAGTGCGCCTGCTGCGCGAGCAGGCGCTGCTGCGCAGCGCTGGCGGCGAGTTGCAGTTTCGCGCCGAGGCGGCGCTGCTGGCACTCGACGCTATCGATCAGAACGACTTCAAGCTGCTTTCGGCCGAGCAGTCCAACAGCTCGGCGCTGATCGGCGAGCAACTGCTGCTCAAGCTGTTGCGCCGCGGTTTTCCCGGCATTCACCCGGAGGTGGAAATGGGTCGTTTCCTGACCGATCACGGTTACACCAACGTGGCGCCGTTTCTTGGCGAGGTGGTGCGGGTCGATGAGCAGGGCCAGCCCCATACCCTGATGGTGGTGCAGCGTTACCTGGACAACCAGGGCGACGCCTGGCAGTGGACGCTCAACACCCTCGACCGCGCCATCCGCGATGAACTGGCCGGTGGCACCGCCGATCCTGATGTCGATGCAACGGGCGAACTGCAACAGTTCGCTGGCGTGCTCGGCAAACGCATCGGCGAGATGCACGCGGTACTGGCGCGGCCGGTAGAGAATCCGGACTTTGGCTATCAGCTCAGCGCCGAGCGCGACAGTGCCCGTTGGGCCGAGTCAATCACTGCGCAGCTGCACGAAGCCTTGCAGGCTCTGACTCGCCAGCGTGACGCCCTGAGCCCGGCGACTGCCGAACAGGCCGACTGGCTGCTGGCCAGGGAAGGATCCCTGCTGGAAGCCATCACCCGCCTGGCAACGCAGGCCGCAGGTGGCCTGCGCATTCGCGTGCATGGCGACCTGCACCTGGGTCAGGTGCTGGTGGTGCAGGGCGATGCCTACATCATCGACTTCGAAGGCGAGCCCAACCGCTCGCTGCAGGAACGCCGTCAGCGCCACAGCCCGCTCAAGGACGTCGCCGGCATGCTGCGCTCCTTCGACTACGCGGCCGCCGTGGCGCAGCGCAATGCCGGCGGCGTGGAAGGCGCGGTGAATGCCCAGCAGGTGGTGCGCGGCGTGCTGTCGCGCTATCGCGAGCAATCGTGCAGTGCCTTTCTCGATGCTTATCGTCTGGCCGCCAACGGCTTGCCCCACGAATGGCACGAACGTGACGGCGAGGGCGCAGCCGTCGACCTGTTCTGCCTGGAAAAGGCTGTCTATGAAATCGTCTACGAGAGCGGCCACCGCCCTGACTGGATCGATGTCCCGTTGCAGGGGCTGGTGGATCTCGCTCATCGATTGCCAGGAGTGCGAACGTGAACCCGACCCGATTGGAACGCCTGCGCCGCGCCGAGGATGGCGATCCGTTCAGTTTTCTCGGCCCGCATGCCCAGGGCGACGAGACGCTGGTGCGGGTCTGGCTGCCGGGTGCCGATGCCGTGGACCTGTTGGCCAGCGATGGTACGCCGCTGGGACGCATGCGCTGCAGCGACCCGGACGGCCTGTTCGAACTGCAGCTGCCCCAGGCGCAGCGCTACTGCCTGCGTATCCACTGGCCGGGCAGCGTGCAGGAGATGGAAGATCCCTATGCCTTCGGCCCGCTGCTGGGTGACACCGACCTCTATCTGTTCGCCGAAGGCAACCACCGCGAGCTGTGGCGCTGCCTGGGCTCCGCACCAGTGGAACATGAAGGCGTGCCTGGCGTGCGTTTCGCCGTATGGGCGCCCAATGCGCGGCGGGTTTCGGTGGTGGGCAACTTCAACAGCTGGGACGGCCGCCGTCACCCCATGCGCCTGCGCTACCCGGCGGGCGTGTGGGAGCTGTTCATCCCGCGTCTGCGCTCGGGCGAATGCTACAAGTATGAGCTTCTCGGCCCGCACGGCGTGTTGCCGCTGCGCGCAGACCCCATGGCGCAAGCCACCGAGACGCCGCCGGCTACCGCCTCAAAGGTGCCGCAGGGCGAGGCATTCGCCTGGAAGGACCAGCAGTGGCTGAGCGCGCGCGCGCAACGCCATGCATCGCAGGCGCCGCTGGCGATCTACGAACTGCACGCCGGCTCCTGGCAATGGCAGGACGATCGAGCATCTGACTGGGACGAACTGGCCGAAAGGCTGATTCCCTACGTACAGGACCTCGGGTTCACCCATATCGAGCTGATGCCGATCATGGAGCATCCGTTCGGCGGCTCCTGGGGCTACCAGCCGTTGTCGATGTTTGCGCCCACCGCACGCTTCGGCAGCCCGCAGCGCTTCGCTGCTTTCGTCGACCGCTGCCACCGCGCAGGCATCGGCGTGATCCTCGACTGGGTGCCGGGGCATTTCCCCAACGATGCCCACGGCCTGGCCGAGTTCGACGGTACCGCGCTGTACGAGTATGCGCACCCGTTCGAGGGCTTCCACCCGGACTGGAACACCTGCATCTACAACCTCGGCCGCACCGAAGTGCACGGCTTCATGCTGGCCAGCGCGCTGTACTGGCTGCGCGAGTTCCATATCGATGGCCTGCGCGTGGATGCAGTGGCGTCGATGCTCTACCGCGACTACTCGCGCGAAGCCGGGCAGTGGATCCCCAACCGCCACGGCGGGCGCGAGAACCTGGAGGCCATCGAATTTCTCCAGCACCTCAACGAGGTGGTGCGCAGCGAAGTGCCCGGCGCGCTGATGATCGCCGAGGAATCCACTGCCTGGCCTGGCGTCAGTCGCCCGGTGCAGCAGGGCGGCCTGGGCTTCAGCCACAAGTGGAACATGGGCTGGATGAACGATAGCCTGAGTTACATCCAGCAGGACCCTGTGTACCGCCTGCACCATCACCAGCAGATCACCTTCGGCCTGCATTACGCCTTTTCCGAGCGTTTCATCCTGCCGATCTCCCATGACGAGGTGGTGCACGGCAAACGCTCGCTGCTCGGGCGCATGCCCGGCGATCGCTGGCAGCAATTCGCCAACCTGCGCCTGTTCCTCGCCCTGATGTGGAGTCACCCGGGCAAGAAGCTGCTGTTCATGGGCTGTGAATTCGGCCAGTGGCGCGAGTGGAACCACGACCAGCAACTGGACTGGTACCTGCTGCAGTACCCCGAGCATGCCGCTGCCCAGGCGCTGGTACGCGAGCTGAATCGTCTGTACCGCGAAGAGCCGGCGTTGCACCGCCTCGATGACCAGGACAGCGGTTTCCAGTGGTTGGTAGGCGATGATGCGCGCAACAGCGTATTCGCCTGGCTGCGCAGGGGCGGCGAGGGCAGTGCGCCGTTGCTGGTGGTGCACAACTTCACCCCGCAGGTGCTCGACGGCTACCGGATCGGCGTGCCGCACGCGGGCGCGTGGCAGGTGCTGCTCAATACCGATGAGAGCCGCTGGAGCGGCTCGGACGCCGGCACGCAGGGGGAGTTGCACAGCGAGCAGATGGCCGCTCACGGCCAATCCGATTCGCTGAATCTGCAGTTGCCGCCGTTGGGCACGCTGATTCTGCGGCCTGTGCAATAGGCGTCGGCGCTGAAGCGCCAGTGGAAGAGATGGGAGGGTCTTGGCCGCCAGTCGCGGTCAAAGCCCCTCCCAGGAAGGTTTTCATCAGTGAGCGGAGGTCACCCCACGCAGCACGGTGTCGTTGGCCATCCGGCTGTGGCCGGAGGCGATATTGCCCAGCGAAACCACACCCACCAGGCGCTTCTCGCGGTTGAGCACCGGCAGCCGGCGTACCTGGATATCGGCCATGTTGGCAGCCACATGCTCGACGTCCTCGTCGTCGAAGCAATAGCGCACGTTGCTGCTCATCACCTGACGCACCGGGGTGCTGCCATCCAGGCCGGCGGCAACGGCACGCAGGGCAATGTCGCGGTCGGTGATCATGCCGATCAGGCGGTCGCCTTCGTTGATCAGCAGCGCACCGCTGTCGATATCGGCCATCAGCGTGGCGGCCTCGCGAATGCTGCGCTCGGGCTCGAGGGTGCGGACGTTGCGGGTCATAAGCTTGCTTATCTTCATCGATGTCTCCTGTTGCAGTTGTGAATGGGCGAATGCCCAGGGGGAACCGCGCCGCGAGCAGAGCACGGCGGTTCAGGAATAGCGCACCAGATGATGCGGGTAGTCGCCGACCCGTGCGCCCACCACCATCTCGCTGACCCAATCGATCAGGATGCGCGTATAGGCTTGCTGATGGCGGTCCTCACTGAGCCCGTGGTCGGCACCGGCCATGGTGCGATGGGTCAGTGAGTGCGCCTTGTCGAAGGCATTGCGGTAGCTCATCAGCGTGGTGTGCGGGACGAAGTCGTCATGCTCGGATTCCACCAGCAGCACGTCGCCGCGAAATTCGGCGCAGGCGCCCAGCGCCAGATTGTCCTGCGCGCGCAATGGCGTGCGGCGATAGGCACGCAGGCGTGTAACGTCCAGCTGGCGCTTGGGCAACTGCCATTGCTCGTCCCAGTAGAGTGCCGGTACCCGCAGGGCCAGCCAGCGTACCGGGCGCCGTACGCTGAGCAGGGTGGCGAGGTAGCCGCCATAGCTGGTGCCGATCACCGCGATGCATTCGGGGTCGACCGCTTCGTGCGCGGCCAGCAGGTCGTAGGCGACCAGAATGTCGGCCAGGTTGTCTTCGCGCGATACGCGTTCCTGCGCTTCGACGTTACGTTCGTGCCCACGCAGATCGAATGTCAGGCACACGCAGCCCAGCCCGGCGATACCACGCGCCCGCGCCAGGTCACGTTGCTGGCTGCCGCCCCAGCCGTGCACGAAAAGTACGCCGGGGACTTTGTGCGGTGGGGTCAGCAGAGTGCCGGCGATGTGCTGGTCACCCACCAGAATATCCAGACTCTGGCTGCTGGCGCTCATGACGGCCCCAGCTTGACGTATTTGGTCAGTGGGCCGTCTTCGCTGTCCTGGCCCTGGTACAGACAGATGGAGTCAGGTGGCGGGGGGACATCCCGATAGTATTCATGGGTCGAGGCCTGCAGCGTTTGCAGCTGCGGGTTCTTGATGAACGCTTCCAGGGCGAAGATTTCCGCCGCGCTGGCCCCGCCGACGCGCCAGGATTGCTCCAGCACGCCACTGCATGACTGCCCACGCGCATTCAGGCCCTGCGCCACGTCGTAGTTGCGACGCGACGCCTGGATGGAGGGGTAGACGTGCAGCGCCGCCAGTTCGAAGATGCGCGCCTGCTGTACGGCCAGGCGCACGGCGCGCGGCAGATCGAGGGTCATCAAGGCCAGATAGTCGCCGCGCACCAGGGTCAGTCGCGAGCCGCCATAGACCGGGTGGCCGTGGCTGTCGTCGGTAAGCTGTTGGGTACCGTGGTAACTCAGCGTGACGCCAGCCACCTGTATCTGGCCGACGCTGTAAGTGCTGGGCTGCTGCAGGTCTTCCTCGAGCACCAGGCCCTGCTGGCCAACGCCTTGCTCATCGAACGCCGCCAGCGCGTGCTCCAGCTCAGGATGAGAGCGCACCACCTGCTGGCCTCGGCCGCCGGTGCCATCCACTGGCTTCAGGCGTATCGGGCCGTCGCGCAGCAAGCGTTGTCCAGCCTCGGCGGCATCTTCCAGGTCAAAGACACTGAAACCTTGCAGGGTGACGCTATCTGTCTGCAGCGCGAAACCCTCTGACCATCCCGTCGGCACATGGCGCGGGGCATCGAGAGCGGGATGACTGATCGCCTTGGTGGCAAGAAAGGCGTGCTCGACCTGACCGCCGAAGAAATCTTCCGGCCCCTCGATGCCCAGGGCCGCGACATCACCGACCAAGGTGTCTTCGGGCAGGAAGTAGTGGCGGCCGGAGACTGAGGTACCGGGCTGGTAGGGGCCCAGGAATGGGCAGTCGAGCAATGTCGCCAGCTTCTCTCCGAGCAAACGCTGCACCGTGCGTTCGTGGGCCATGTGCTGCGCCGTGCCTGGCACAAGTAAGAGACCGTGGTATGTACTCATCACAGATCCCGCCAGGTGCCGCCAGCAGCTTCGCAGTCGATGCGTACCTGTTCGGCGTCGCCGGCCCGGTAATAGTGGGTGATCACCCTGGCGTCGTTAGGCACGGCGGGGCGGGGTTTGCCCCGATCATCATCGCCGGCGCGATAGTTGGTCAGGGTCGCCTGGGTCAGACCGGCTTCGCAGGTCCCGAGCCTGGCTTCGGCGCAATGGGCCACCTTGCGCTGCCGACTGTTGATCATGTCGCCGGTTTCGTTGTGGCAGGACCAGTCGATGGCGCCCTCGTCCATGCCGACGAACTCGTAGCAGAACTCCTGTTCGACTTCCTTGATGGCCTCGCTGGAGGCGCTGGCACTGACGTAACAGGCTTCAGCCTGCGCATCGCCGGCAGCCAGTGCGCCCAGCAGCAGGCTCGGAATAAAGGCTCGCATGGTGTTCTCCTCAACATTGGCACTCATCAGTTGTGAGGCAGGGCGCCAAGGTGAAGTTCAGGCTTTTTGATCAGTGGGGAAACGGGCAGAAAAACCCTGAACTCATCGCCGTTGCCAAGGCCACAAAAGAAACGCCGCACGCACAGGTGCGGCCTTGGTCATCGCAACGTGCGTGCGCGCGAGGAGCGGGATAGATGAGCGAAGCGCAAAACCAGAGCGAAAGCGCAGTCGCGCAGTTCAAGGCAACCATCCTGGCCAAGCTGCGTTACGCCGTAGGCAAGGACCCGGCCAAGGCCTTTGACCACGACTGGTTCGAGGCACTGGCGCTGACCACCCGCGATCACCTGATCGACCACTGGGAAGAGTCCTCCACCCAGGTCCAGCGACAGGGCAGCAAGCGCGTCTATTACCTGTCCCTGGAGTTTCTGATTGGCCGTTTGCTGGTGGACAACCTGAGCAATCTCGGTCTGCTCGACGTGGCGCGCCAGGCCATGGCCGAGCTCGGTGTCGAACTCGAGCACATTCGCATGGTGGAGCCGGATGCGGCACTGGGTAACGGCGGCCTCGGGCGTCTGGCGGCCTGCTTCATGGAAAGCATGGCGACCCTGCGCCTTGCCGCGCATGGCTACGGCATTCGCTACGAGCATGGTCTGTTCCGCCAGGCGATCATCGACGGCTGGCAGGCCGAGCAGACCGAAACCTGGCTGGACTTCGGCAACCCCTGGGAGTTCGAGCGTCCGGAGGTGGCCTACCGCATCGGGTTTGGTGGCGGCGTGACGACACTGGAAGACGGCACGGGCGCCACGCGCCAGCATTGGCAGCCGCAGGAGACGGTACGCGCCATCGCTTACGACACGCCGGTGGTGGGGTGGCGCGGTGCGTCGGTAAATACCCTGCGGCTATGGCGCGCGCGCGCCGAGGAGAACCTGCAGCTCGACCGCTTCAACGCCGGCGATCACTTCGGTGCAGTGGCCGGCGAGGTGCGTGCCGAAAGCATTTCGCGCGTGCTCTATCCGGCCGACGATACCGACGCCGGCCAGGAGCTGCGTCTGCGTCAGGAGTACTTCCTGGTTTCCGCCTCGCTGCAGGATCTGCTCGAGCGCCATCTGCGCCTGCACGACGACCTGCAAAGCCTGCCGCAGCAGGTGGCGATCCAGCTCAATGACACCCACCCGGCCATCGCCGTGGTCGAATTGATGCGCCTGCTGGTCGACCAGCACCAGATGGCCTGGGTACGCGCCTGGCAGCTCACGGTGGCCACTACCGCCTATACCAACCATACCCTGCTGCCCGAGGCGCTGGAGTCCTGGCCAGTAGCGCTGATGGAGCGCCTGCTGCCCCGGCACCTGCAGATCATCTACCTGATCAACGCCGAGCATATCGATGCGCTGCGCGCCAAGGATATCCATGACTTCCGTCTGCTGCGCGCGGTGTCGCTGATCGAGGAAGACCACGGCCGCCGCGTCCGCATGGGCAACCTGGCGTTCCTCGGTGCACACAGCATCAATGGGGTTTCCGCGCTGCACACGCAGCTGATGCGCGATACGGTATTCAGCGACCTGCATCGGCTGTATCCCGACCGGGTCAACAACAAGACCAATGGCGTCACCTTCCGCCGCTGGCTGTTTCAGGTCAATCCGCGCCTGACGCACCTGTTGGTCGATGCATTGGGCGAGCAGGTTCTGCACCGCCCCGAGGATCATCTGCAGGCGCTGCAACCCTTCGCCGAACGTCAGGATTTCCGCGACGAATATGCGCTGTGCCGCGAGCTCAACAAGGAGGCGCTGGCCGAGCGGGTTAGGCAATTGTTGGGGATCACTCTCGACACCGCGGCGATCTTCGACGTGCATGTCAAACGTATCCATGAATACAAACGCCAGTTGCTCAACCTGCTGCACACCGTGGCGTTGTATCAGGCCATTCGCAACGATCCGACCACCGACTGGGTGCCCCGGGTGAAGATCTTCGCCGGCAAGGCAGCGGCCAGTTATCGCCAGGCCAAACTGATCATCAAACTGGCCAACGACATCAGCCGCACCATCAATGACGATCCCACGGTGCGTGGGCTGCTCAAGGTGGTGTTCATTCCCAACTACAACGTCAGCCTGGCCGAAACCATCATTCCTGCAGCCGATCTTTCCGAACAGATTTCCACTGCCGGGCTGGAGGCCTCCGGCACCAGCAACATGAAGTTCGCCCTCAATGGTGCGTTGACCATCGGTACGCTGGACGGCGCCAATGTGGAAATGTGCGAACGGGTCGGTAAAGAGAACCTGTTCATTTTCGGCATGACGGCCAAACAGGTCGCCGCCCGGCAGCGCCTGGGCCTGGAGATGGGCAATGTGGTGGCGGGTTCGGAACGGCTGGAGGCCGCGCTCGGCGCCGTCCGCGCCGGGGTGTTCTCGCCGGACGATCCTGCGCGCTACGTGGCGCTGGTGGATTCGCTGCTGCACGAAGACCGCTTCATGGTCTGCGCCGACTTCGACGCCTACTGGACCGCGCAGCGCCAAGTCGATCAGCGCTGGCAGCGGCCTGAGCAATGGTGGCGCTCGGCGGTGCTCAATACCGCGCGGATGGGCTGGTTCTCATCCGATCGCACCATCGCCGAGTATGCGCGGGATATCTGGCAGGTGCCGCTGCCACGACGTGAAGGGGACTAATCTCTCGGACTGGCTCTCAGCGCTGCACGCGGTGCGCCGGCGTGCTGCCGCCTTTCTTCGGATGCAGGATGCGCGTGACCTGCACGTCGGTGAACTCGTTGGGCCACTCGAAGGTGTGCAGGGCGCTGAGGTAGAAGCGCGCCTGGTGGGGCGTGAGCTGTTCGCGGTCGGATTCGACCTCCACGCTGTGCGGCTGGTTGTGCAGGATATAGCTGATCAGATGCAATGGCTTGGCCATGGTATGCCTCCGGTTTTGCTGAATGATGTGAGATAGACCTGGGTAACGCGCTTGCGAGTTCCCGCCATCCGCCGGGCGGTTGGCTGCAGGGTGCGCCCGGCGCCCCCTGGGTCAGTGCGGTGCTTGCTCTCGCCAGCCGGGCTGAGTTTCTATCGGTGCCTGGCCACCCTTGCGCATTGCCCGCGCACGTTTTTCCAGCATCAGGTAGGTGGCGCTGGCCAGCAGTAGCGGCAGCAGGTAATAGAGCACGCGATAGGCGAGCAGGGCGGCGATCAGGCTGGCCTGGCCGTACTGGTACTGCAGCAGGGCGAGAAACACCGCCTCCAGCACGCCCAATCCAGCGGGGATATGCGCCACCACCGCAGCCATGCAGCTGATCAGCAGCACGCCGAGCACCGAGGTGTAGGCGGCCCCCTCCGGTAACAACCAGAAGATCAGTGCCGCCATCAGTGCCCAGTTGCTTGCGCCCAGGCATAGCTGCAGCAGGGCCATGCGCAACGAGGGCAGGGTGACGGAGCGCTCCCGGAAATGCCAGACGCGTTGCCGGGAAAACGCGCAGATACCGACATAGGCGCTGACCAGCCCGAGCAGGGCGAAGCCCAGCAGCTGCAGACCGGTCACACCCAGCGCCCAGTTTTCCGGCAACTGCACCAGACGCAGGGAGAAGATCACCCCGGCCAGCGCCATGTAGCCGGTCCAGTTGGTCAGCAGGCCGAGGCTGAGGATGCGCGTCACCGTCGAAGCGCTCAGGCCGAGGCGCATGTACAGCCGGTAGCGCATCGCCACGCCGCCGATCCAGGTGGTGAAGTTCAGGTTGAAGGCGTAGCAGACCATCGCCACCGGCAGGACCTGGCGCGCCGGCAGCTGATGGCGACTGTAATGGCGGCCCAGCAAGTCGTAGCAGGCAAATACCAGGTAACTGGCGCCGCTCAGCAAAGCGCCCACCAGCAGGGTCCGGGCGCTGTAGTCAGCGAGCGCCTGACGCACTTCGCCCCAGTCCAGATTCCGCGCAAGCATGTACAGCAATGCCGGTACCGCCAGGAGGAAGAACAAGGTCAGTGCGCGTTTGCCCCAGCGCATCCAGGGGTTGTTCTGAGCACCATTCATCCAGTCTTTTCCTCCTCATAGCCACCGGCCTTGTCGGCTGGCTGCAACGGTTTCAGGTTCTTTCGGTGCGCTGGCAGCCAGCCGGCGATGGCCGGGAACCGGCGCAGAAAGTGAAAGCACAGGAACACCAGTGGCGCGCGCCACCAGTAGCCGCGTATCACCCGTTCGAGTTCGATGCGCTTGCAGTGCTCGGCAGTCAGCTCGAGCAAATGGTCGTGCAGGTATTGGTTGAAGGCCCGGTCACGGATCACCAGGTTGGCTTCCAGATTCAGCGCCAGGCTCAGAGGGTCGAGATTGCTGGAGCCCACCGTGGACCAATCGTCGTCCACCAGCGCCACCTTGCCGTGCAGCGGGCGCTGGCAGTATTCGTAGATCGCCACGCCGTCGCGCAGCAGGTAGTTGTAAAGCAGACGCGAGAAGGCCTGGACCCAGCGCATGTCAGGCTGGCCCTGCAGGATCAGGGTGACTTGCACGCCGCGCCGAGCGGCGTTGCGCAGGGCGCGCAGCACGCGATAGCCGGGGAAGAAATAGGCGTTGGCCAGCACCAGGCGCTTGCGTGCGGACTCGAAGGCGCGCAGGTGTTCGTCCTCGATATCGGTGGTGTGACGCTCGTTGTCGCGTTCGAGCAGCATCACCCGCGCATCGCCCACTGGCTGTTTGGCAGGTTGCACCGGGCTCGGCTCGCTGAAGGTCGGGCGCAGCAAACGCAGCATGGCCACGTGCAGGTCGCTGATGATCGGACCGCTCACCTCGACGGCGTAGTCCTGCTTGGCCATTTCGCCGAAGTCGCCAAGATGGTCGGCCGAATAGTTGATGCCGCCGACGAAGGCGCACTGGCCATCGATCACCACCAGCTTGCGGTGCAGCCGGCGAAACAGGTTGGTGCGCATGCCAAAGCGCCTGGGACTGGGATCGAAGACATGGATCTTGACCCCTTCGCGAGTCAGCGCCGCGACGTACTCATGCTGCAGGTCGGCAGTGCCGTAGCCGTCCACGGCGATGACCACGCGTACACCGCGCCGCGCCGCTTCGATCAGCACCTGCTGCAGCTCAAGCCCGACCTTGTCCTCGTGGATGATGAAGGTTTCCAGCAGCACCTCGATGCGAGCGGCACGAATGCATTGGAATACCCTTGGGTAATAGCCCTCGCCATTGATCAGCAGGCGCACCTGGTTGCCGTCTCGCCATATGCCGCTCACAGGTGAATCTCCGCTGACAGTGGCGCGTGATCGGACAGGTGTGACCAGGGCCGGGTGGATAACACCTGCGGCTGATGCGCCGTGGCGTTGCGGGTGTAGATGCGATCCAGGCGCAGCAGCGGCATGCGCGCGGGGAAACTGCGTGCGGGCTTGCCGTGGCGATGTTCGAAGGCCTCGCGCAGGCCATGCGGCATCAACAGATCATCCGCGCGCAGGCGCCAGTCGTTGAAGTCACCGGCGACTATCACGGGCGCGCCGGGTTCGAAGGTGGCCAGCAAATCCAGCAACAGCACCATCTGCTGACGACGGTGTGCCTCACGCAAACCCAGGTGCACGCACACCGCATGCACGGCGTCCTGCCCCGGAACATCCAGACGGCAATGCAGCAGACCGCGCTGCTCGGTGCCGCTGACCGTCACGTCGAGGTTGTGATACTCGAGGATGGGAAAGCGCGAGAGCAGTGCGTTGCCGTGATCGCCCGCCGGATACACGGCGTTGCGCCCGTAGGCGAACTGCGGCCACATGCTGTCGGCAAGAAATTCGTACTGCGGCATGCTGGGCCAGTCGTGGAAGCGTCTGGCATGCAGGGCATGGCTGCCGAGCACTTCTTGCAGGAACACCAGGTCGGCCCCGGTAGCCTGCACGGCGCTGCGCAGTTCGGGCAGGATGAAGCGACGGTTGAGTGCGGTGAAGCCCTTGTGCGCGTTGATCGTCAGCACGCGCAGGCGCTTGACCGGCGTCACGCGGTCGATGATTACCTCCGGTTTGGCAAGGCTGTTGTTCATCTTCGGCGATGCTCGCTTACAGGCTGCCGGGCTTTTTCGAACGCGACTCGCCGAACGGGTCGGCCTCGGCGATGGCGCGGTCGAGCATGGCGTCGCCGTGCACCTGCTCTTCGCTGCCGTGGCGGGCGTCGTTCTTCGCCGGCTGCAACTGCACCTTGATCCAGCCGCTGTCACGCCGGTCGAAGGCCTTGAAGGCTTCGATGGCGTCGCTCATGGGTTTGACCTGGGTGAGGATCTTCGCGGGGTCGATGCGCCCGGCCTGGACCATCTCGATCAATCGCGGGATGTAGCGGCGATGATTGCAGTTGCCCATGTTGATGCTGAGGTTCTTGTTCATCGCCTGACCGATGGGGAACTCGCGCGTCTGCTGCGGATAGACGCCGATGATGGCCAGCGTCCCGGCCTTGGCCAATGCATCTACCGCCCATTGCAGGGCCTGCTCCGGGGCATCACCAGGCTGCCACTCATGACCTTCTGGCTGACGCGGGGAGTGACCATGGGCAGGGCACTGCGCATCGACGCCCACGGCATCGATGGCGCGATCCACACCGATGCCGTTGGTGAGGCGGCGCAGGGTGTCGACCGGGTCTTCGCGGTCGAAGTCGATTACCTCGGCGCCCTGACGACGCGCCATGTCCAGGCGATCAGCGAGGTGGTCGATGGCGAACACGCGCGAGGCGCCAAGCAGCTTGGCACTGGCGATCGCGAACTGGCCAACCGGGCCGGCACCGAATACGGCCACCGTGTCGCCACTGCCCACTTCAGCCAGCTTTGCGCCGAAATAACCGGTTGGGAAAATGTCGG
>CAMPIF010000067.1 GCA_946886245.1 Ectopseudomonas composti
AGTCCAACGACTGACGCCACCACCGGGCTCACGGCCCGGGACTTCCCGGGCCGTTTCGTTTGCGCGATTTGTTGCGCGTCTGGCGTTTTCCGTTGGCCTTAGGCCACTGGCCATGACTATGCTTACTGCCATTCGTACAGGAGTGGCCGATGAGCAAAGTCAGTGTGCTGGTGGTGGATGACGCGACCTTTATCCGTGATCTGGTCAAGAAAGGGCTGCGCGATAATTTCCCCGGCGTACAGATCGAGGAAGCGATCAATGGCCGCAAGGCCCAGCAGATGTTGAGCCGTCAGGTGGTCGACCTGATCCTCTGCGACTGGGAAATGCCGGAGATGTCCGGCCTCGAACTGCTGACCTGGTGCCGCGAGCAGGACAACCTGAAAACCACGCCCTTCATCATGGTGACCAGCCGTGGCGACAAGGAGAACGTGGTGCAGGCGATCCAGGCCGGTGTTTCCGACTACATCGGCAAGCCATTCTCCAACGAACAGCTGGTGACCAAGGTCAAAAAGGCCCTGCAGCGGGCCGGCAAGCTGCAGGCGCTGATGTCCAGTGCGCCGCCGAAGATGCTGAGCACGGGTGGCTTCGCCAACGACTCGCTGGCCGCACTCACCGGTGGCAAGGCCGAGGTCGTGAAGAGCAGCCCGCCCGCGCCGGCATCTGCCGCCCCTGCTGCGCCGAGTGTCGCCCCTGCCCAGGCCGCCGCAGGCAAGTCGCCGGCCGGTCGTGGTCAGGGGCAGCTGCGTTTACCGGCAGGTAGCATGGCCTGCGTGATCAAGGCGCTGAGCCTCAAGGAGGCACTGCTGGTGGTCAAGCGCACCGAGCAGCTGCCGCAGGTGCTGGAGAGTGCGGTGCTCGACCTGGAACAGGGCGAAGCCGCGGAAACCGCGCGGCTCAATGGCTACCTGCACGCGGTGGCGGCATTCGAACCCAAGCCCGACAGTGAATGGCTGCAACTGACCTTTCGCTTCGTCGACCGCGACCCGCAGAAGCTCGACTACCTGTCGCGGCTGATCGCCCGTGGCACCGCGCAGAAGCATTTCAGCCCCGGTGCCTGAACGGCACGTGCGCGTTGGTTTTCATCCGTCCGGCAGCCCGGTAGGGCGGGTGCAACCCGCCACAGAATTCGCAGCGTCGACGGTGGCTACCCGACCGACGGCGGTGAGCCGGTTCACAGCCTGACGGTCGGTGCCTCGCGCACACCGCGCCGCGCTGCTAGTCTTGCTAACCCGGATATCAAAAAGCCATAAGATCCGAGTCGTTATGCTAGGGCGTCTGATTATTCTCTGCAGTCTGTTGGCCTTTTGCGGCCAGGCCGCTGCGCTAACCATCTACAAGTACGTCGACAAGAACGGCGTGGTGACCTATAGCGACCAGGCTGCGCCTGGCGCGCAGGTGTTCGTGTTCAACGACCGCATGGTCGAGCGCCTGGACAATCAGGTGAAGCTGGAAACCAAGAAGCACGAAGCCGGTGAGACCCTGCTGATTCGCAATGACCTGTACGCCCCGGTGGAAATCGAACTGAAACTGGAGCAGGTACAGAACGCCGTCGGTGCGCCGGACAAGCCGATTCGCTGGGTGCTGCCACCGCGCAGCAATATCCGCCTGGCCACCCTCGCCCCGCAGGACGCCTCCAAGCCGCTGCGCTACAAGCCCAGGTTGCGCTACGCCCTCGGTGATCCGCGTCTGCAGCCGAGCATCCACCGTTATCCGCTGCCCTGGCGCGGCGGCCCGTTCCGTCAGACCCAGGGTGCCAATGGCACCTACAGCCATTTCACCCCCAAGGGCCGCTATGCGGTGGACATCGCCATGCCCGAGGGCACGCCCATCGTCGCCGCACGCGGTGGTGTGGTGGTGAAGACCGAGAACCAGCAGAGCGGCCGTGGCAACAATCCGGCCGGCAACTTCGTGCGCATCCTGCATGACGACGGCACCATGGGCGTTTACCTGCACCTGATGAAGGGTTCGGTCAGTGTGCGTGAAGGCCAGCGGGTGGAAACCGGCAGCCGCTTGGCGCGTTCCGGCAACACCGGCAACAGCACCGGTCCGCACCTGCATTTCGTGGTGCAGCGCAACGTCGGTCTGGCCGTCGAGTCCATTCCCTTCAACTTCCGTCAGCCGGTCAACAGCCTGCCGAACTTCGCCGTCGGCGGCGAATAGCGCAGTAAAGCCTGCCGGCTGCGCTCTTCCCCGGATATCCCGGCGCAACCCTGTCGCGCGCTCGCGCATTGCTGGGGTTTCCGTTGTGGCGCCGTGTTGCCGGTGCGCATGGCGCACCCTACGGTGATGCGCGCACTTCAGGGGTTCATCGGTACGCACGGTAATCGGTAGGGTGCACCGCGCCTGCGGCTGAGGCTGTGGTTTGCCATCGATGCGCCTGACGCTCCCTGAGGCATTTCCTTAAGTCACCCCCCTGTGCTGTCGCCTTTGTAATCGGTACGTCCGCCGTCTGCGCGACGCAGGCGGAAGTTGGCCTTCCGCTCGTCGTTGATCAGCGTGCAGGCGGAAAGGATCTTTCACCTGGCGGAATGCCTAGAGCCCTCTAAATCAAGGGTTTCAGCTGTTGGCATCGCTATTGCTATCTCACAGGAAAACGGGTGTCCGACTATGGCTATCGATTCAGATTACGTTCAAAGCATGGCGACCCAACTGGCCCAATACGAAGTTCAGGGCCAGTTGGCCAAGGCCAACCGCAACCAGGCCGCATACCAGGCGCAGCTCGGTGCCCTGACCAGCCTGGATACCGCGCTGAAGGCCTTCAAGACGGCTGCCAGCGGGCTCAAGCTGGCCGGCAGCAGCATGCTGGTCAACAGTGCGAGCTTCAGCCAGGAGGGTTATGCCAGCGCTACGGTGGGCTCCAAGGCCGTGGCCGGCAGTTACGACTTTTTCGTTCAGCAATTGGCCAGCAAGAGCCAGGTTGCCCTGCAAGGGCTGCAGGACGGCGACCTCGGTAGCGGCAGCCTGACCATCGGCCAGGGCGGCGACGCGTTCAATGTCGATCTCGGCGCCGTCGCCACGCTCGACGAACTGGCCGCAGCCATCAACGGCGCGACCGACAACAATGGCGTCAAGGCGACCCTGGTGCGCAGCAATGGCCAGGTCAACCTGGTGCTGACCAGTGAGAAGACCGGCGCCGACCAGGCCATCAGCCTGAGTGCCAGTGGCAATGCTGCGGTCGAAGGGGCGGTGGCCGGCCGGCAGGAGCTGTCGGTCGCCAAGGATGCCATCGTGCGCCTGGGTGGCGAGACCGGTATCGAACTGACCAGCACCAGCAACACCTTCGACAACATCATCGATGGCGTCAGTCTGACCTTCAACAAGGCGCACAAGAGCGGTGACGCGCCGCTGACCATGGAGGTCGGCCAGGACCAGAAAGCCACCAAGGAGAAGACGCAGACCTTCGTCAGCGCCTTCAATGCCCTGATGACCAGTTTCGACTCGCTCACCTCCAGCGGTGGCGAGAGTGGCGGGCGCGGGCCTCTGGCTGGCGATGCCAGCGTGCGCGCCATCGAGACCATGCTCAACCAGTTGGTGCGCAGCCCGTTTGGCGGTGTGAGCCTCACCGAGTTCGGCATCGTCGCCGACCGCAACGGCAAGCTGACCATCGACAACGCCCGCTTCGAGAAGGCCGTGGCAGCCAACCCGGAAGGCTTCGAGAAGCTGTTCACCGACAAGGGCAACCTGCTCGATACCCTGGACTAGAATCTGGCGGTCTACACCAGCAGTGCTGGCGGGCTGCTGAGCAATCGCAAGGACACCCTCAACTCCCAGCTGCGCCGTGTCGATCAGCAGTTCGACACCATCCAGAAGCAATACGACTCCTACTACGCCCGCTATCTCCGTCAGTACACCGGTCTCATGCAGACCATGGCGGCGATGGAGCAGACCTACGGAATGTTCTGATGAGTGCCTACAACCTCAACGAAAGTTACGACAGCTACCGCACCGTGGACCTCGAGGCGCGTGCCGCTGCGGCCTCGCCTTACGAACTGGTGCTGGTGCTGTTCGACGGCCTGCTCGATGAGCTGGCGCGTGCCCGTGGTCATATCGAGGCCAAGCGTTACCAGCAGAAGGGCCAATCCCTGGAGAAGTGCCTGAACATCCTCGGCGGCCTCAATGGTGCCCTCGATTACGAGAACGGCGGCGAGTTGGTGCAGGGCCTGGCGCGGCTCTACGACTACTGCATCTATCGCCTCTCCGATGTCAGCGTCAGCCTGTCGCTGGAGGGGTTGGATGAAGTGGTCGGCCTGCTCGGTGTGCTGCGCGAAGGCTGGGAAGGCGTGAATGCAACGCGCAAGTGAACTGCGTGCGCTGCAGCAACTGCACGCGCAGTTGGCGCAGGCGCTGGAGCAGGCTGACTGGACGCGTATCGGTGAGATCGATGGGCTGATCCGCTCCTGCCTGCAGTTGCTGGCCGGGATGCCCGGCCTGAGCGACGAGGTACGCGAGGCCAAGGGGCAGTTGCAGCAGTTGCACGGACAGGCGCGTAGCGCCTGCGCCGAAGAGTGCGAGCGGGTGCGTCGGCTGCTGCTGACGCACCTGGAATACGCCGAAGGGCGCAGCGCATACATGCGCGTCGATCTGTATCAAGGTGGGAGATAAAAGGTGCTGCAACTGATCAATGCCAATGCTCAGGTGAACCTGACGGACGCCGCCGGGCAAACCCTGCCGGCCGGTTTTGCCCAGGCCCTGCGCGCTGGCGGTGAGACGCCGCCGTTCGATCTGCAGATGGCCGTGCAGGGCTTCACCGCCGCCGAGCCAGGGGCAGCGCTGAGTGAAGATGTCACGGCCGTGAAGGTCACCCTCAGCGAAGCGGATGCCGAACAGTGGCTGGCCAGCATGCTGGACCAGCAGGCGGTGCATATCGAGGCGCGTGAAACACCTGAGCAGGTGCTGCATGAACAGGTGCATCAGAACGACTCGGAGCAGGTCGAGCAGGCTGCCGCGTTGCCTGCCGAGCTCCTCGGCCAGGCGCAGATGCAGCCGCAGCCGCAGCCGCGTGAGCAGTCGCCAGCCCAGCCAGCGCATAGCGCAAGTGTTCCAGCGCCCAGCCAGCAATCGCTGTCGTCCCAGGTAGCGGCGCCCGTGCCGCAGGTGGCAGCCGAGATTGCGATACAGACGGCCGCGCCAGCGCTGGCGAGTGAAAGCATCGAGACGAGCGATCTCGAGCGCCTGGCGAGTGCCGGCACGGATGCAGATAAAGCGATTCCCGGCCCCGCGACGTCCTCTGCGGCGCCTGCTACGCCACTGACTGCCGAGCGCCCGCTCAAGCTGTATGCGCCCCAGACGCAGTGGGGCGAGCAGATGCTGGCCAGCTTGCGCGAGCATGTAGAGCTGCAGATCAATCAGCGCATACAGAACGCCACCATCCGCCTCGACCCGCCGGAGTTGGGCAGCCTGGAAATTTTCCTCAGCCATGAGTCCGGCCGCCTCAGTGTGCAGCTCTCGGCTGCCAACGCCGATGTCGCCCGCCTGTTGCAGCAGACCAGCGAGCGTCTGCGTCAGGAACTGGTCGGGCAGAACTTCGTGCAGGTCAACGTGCAGGTCTCCGCCGATGCTCAGGGCGGTCGCCAGCAAGGCCAGCCACGCCAGGCCTGGCAGGGCGAAGAGCCGGTGCAGGCCGCCAGCCTCATCACGCCGACCAGCGAGCGCGGCAACCCGAATTCCACCAGCGACGTGCTGGTCACCGTTTAACCCTTTGCAAGTGGATCGAGAATCAACCATGACCATGCCGCGCATCATCCTGCTGCTGCTTATCTTCAACACCCTGGTGGTGATCGGCGGCACCGTCTTCAACTACGCGACGCTGCGTTCGATGCAATCGGGCCAGCCAGTGCTCGGCCTGCCTGCCGGCGGCGCTGAGGCGGAGGAGGCGACCAGCGAATACCGCTTCTTCCCCATCGAGAAGGTCATCGTCAGCCTGAAAGGCGAAAACCGTGAGCACTACTTCGTGCTCGACCTGGTGCTGCAGGCCGACCTCGAAACCGACCCGAAGAAGCTCGAGCAGATCGACCCGATGGTGCGCAATTCGGTGGTTGCCCACCTGTCTGCCATGACCTTCGAGAAGCTGCGCGGCATGCCCATTCCAGAGCTGCAGGGCACGCTGGAAAGCGCGCTGTTCGATGACTTCGCCAGCAAGAAGCTGGCGATGCCGTTCGCCAATGTGCTGGTCAGCAAACTGATCGTCCAGTAGGTACCGTCGCCATGAACGCCAACTGCGCCATTGACTATCGCTACGCCGCCGAACAGGGCGGGGCTGCGCTGTTCGCCCCAGGGGCCGAGCAGAAGTGGTTGTTGCAGTACCTGCCGCTGGTCAAGCGCATCGTCAGCCAGCTGGCGTTGCAGGCCAACCAGGTGCTCGACCGCGAAGACATGGAGCAGATCGGCCTGATGGGCTTGCTCGAATGCCTGCGCCGCTATGGCACACCGGACGAGCAGTTCGGTCGCTTCGCCGCGCTGCGCATCCGTGGCGCGATTCTCGACGAGCTGCGCCGTCAGGACTGGCGCCCACGCCAGGTGCGCCAGCAGACCCACAGGATCCGCGACGCCATTCGCCAGTTGGCGCGGCAACTGGGTCGTGTGCCGCAGGAAGAGGAGATCCTCCAGGCGGCCGGGATCAGTAGCAAGGATTACCAGGAGTTTCTCCAGGCCGATGCCTGTGAGGCCATCGAAAGCCTCGATGAGTTGCTGCAGAACGGCCACGAGGGCTTTGCCTGTGGCAGCAGTGCGGTCGAGGACCGCGTGCTCAAGGAGCGCCTGCTGACTCAGGCGCTGAGCCAGCTCAGCGAGCGCGAACGACTGGTGCTGACCCTTTACTACCAACATGAGCTGAGCCTCAAGGAAATCGCCCTGGTGCTGGAGCTGAGCGACGCGCGCGTCTGCCAGTTGAGCAAGCAGGCGATCGCCAAGGCCAGTCGCTACCTGAACGAGAGAGGCTAGGGTGCAGAAGTTATTAGGTGCATTGATCATCGTCGCCTGCGTGCTCGGTGGCTACGTCATGGCCCATGGTGAGTTGGCCATGCTCTGGCAGCCCGCCGAGGTGATCATCATCGTCGGGGCGGGCTTTGGTGCTCTGGTGGTGGCCAACCCCAAGGACGTGCTGATCGAGATGCTGCATCAGATCAAAGGCGTGTTCGTTTACAAGAAACGCGGCGAGGAATTTCAGCGCCAGCTGTTGATGCTGCTCTATGAGTTGCTGGAGATGGTCGATGTCGGTGGCCTCAAGGTGCTCGACGCGCATATCGAGGAGCCCGAGCAGAGCGAGCTGTTCGCCAAGTACCCGCTGATCCGTCAGGAGAAGAACCTGATGGCTTTCATCGCCGACAACTTCCGGCTGATGGCCATGGGCAAGATCAGCGCCCACGAACTCGAAGGCTTCCTCGAGCAGGAACTGGAGGCCATGGAGCACGTGCTGATGCAGCCGTCGCGCTCGCTGCACAAGATTGGCGAGGCCATGCCGGGCTTCGGCATCCTCGCGGCGATCCTCGGCATCGTCATCACCATGGGCAATATCGGCGGCTCGGTGGCCGAGATCGGCGCCCATGTCGCCGCCGCTCTGGTGGGCACCTTCCTCGGCATCTTCATGTGCTATTGCGTGATGGACCCGCTGTCCAGCGCCATGGGCCAGTGCATCAAGACCGAGATGTCGGCGCTCGAGTGCGTGCGCACCACGCTGGTCGCGCATGTCGCCGGCAAACCCACGCTGCTGGCGGTGGACGCCGGGCGCAAGCTGATCGAGCAGGACGTCAAACCGGCGTTCAAACAGCTCGAGATCTGGGTCAACCGTTACGAAGATGAAAGGGACGCGGCATGAAACCGCGTGCCGGTGAAGGCCATGAAATCATTATCAAGCGTCGTAGCAAGAAGGGTGGCCACGACGGGCATGGCGGTGCCTGGAAGGTAGCCTTCGCCGACTTCACCATGGCCATGATGGCGCTGTTCATGGTGCTGTGGATCATCCAGCCGCAGACCCAGGACGCCAGCCGTGCCAATGCCGACATGCTGAACAACCCGCTGGTCGATGGCGGTGCCGGCATCTTCGATGGCACCAGCACCACGCCGCTGGACCTCGATGGTGTGCCGGTGCAGGTCAGCCCGCGCCAGGATCGGGAAAACCAGGCGCGCACCCCCGAGGAAGATCCCGGCGCGGAGCTGGGCGATGGCCAGCCGGGGCCAGCCCGCCGGCCGCACTATGCCGAGTCGCAGCAGATGCAGGATCTGGCCAAGCTGATGGAGGCGCTGGCGCTGCAGCTGGATGCCGAGGCCAACATCGACGTGCAGGTGGTGCCGCAGGGCCTGCGCATCCTCATCAAGGACGATGCCCAGCGCTTCATGTTCAGCCGTGGCAGTGCGCGACTGGACCCGCATTTCGCCAGGCTGCTCGAGCGCCTGGCGGCCATTCTGGCCAAGGTCGACAACCACCTGATCATCAGCGGCCACACCGATGCCACCCCTTATCGTGGCGTCGTCGGTGGCTACAACAACTGGAACCTGTCCGGCGACCGCGCACTGCGTGCACGCAACGTGATGGTCGAGGCCGGTCTGTCGCCCAGCGCCGTGCTGCAGGTCACCGCTCAGGCGGATGGCATGCCCTTGTTGCCGAATGACCCGGAGAACGGTGCCAATCGGCGTATCGAGCTGCTGTTGCTGACCAGTCAGGCCGAAGGCCTGTACCGTGAGTTGTTCGGCGAGGCCCAGGTGCGTGTGGAGTACCGCGCCGAGGGGGCGCAGCTCAGTGCGCCGGACTCGTGATGCGGGTCGTTGGCAGGTTACAGACGCTGCGTGCGGCAGTAGACCTGTCGAGTCTCCAGCGCATAGAGGCAGCCATCGAGGCGGGTCAGGCGAATGGTCGAACCCTTGTGTCGGCCGTAGAGCAGGTTGAACACCAGTTCGTCGTCGACTTCGCTGGCCAGGCCGGTGACCTGGCCGTCTTCGACGCGCAGCCGGTAATTGCCGAGGAAGCCGTACTCCACGACCCCCGAGGTCTCCAGGATGCTGTCGCCCTGCCGGGTCATGGCATAGAAACGACCATGGTTGACCTGCAGGCTGTGGCTGATCTCCAGGACCTGACCGTTGCTCAGATGAACCTGCCCGCTGGACTGGTAACGGCCGTCGAGCTCGGCGCTGGAAATGAAATTCAGCCACAGCACGAGCATGCCCAGCAGCATCGCCAAGGCCGTGGCGAGCATGGTCAGCAACCAGCCGCCGCTGATGCCGCACTGTTTGCTCTGGCTCATGGCAGGCACCTGCTCAGTTGGGCATCGGCCACCTGATCCAGCTGGCTTTCGTGCAACATCAGCGAGCGTGCACCACCATTGACCTGCAGGCACAGCAGTTCATAGAAACCGCCACGCAGGCTCAGTACCAGATTGGCCGGTTTGCTGGCCAGTACCGTAAGCCTGCTGGTCAGGCCGTGAGTCTGCAGAATCAGTTGCTGCAGTTTGTGCGGATCCTGATCGATGTAGCGTACCTGCAGTGAGCCCAGGTTCATTTCGCTGCTGTGCAGGTCTTCGGGCTGGCTGATCGTGTACAGCGCCGTGAACAAGGCGATACCGACGATGCTGAACAGGCTCAGCAGCATCAGCCAGGATGCCCGCTGACGACTGTGGCGGCGCAGAAAGGCTGGCGGCGGCGCCGGCGTATCGAGGTTTTCGCTGACTGCGCCGATGTCGTCGATGCTCGGCGGATAGACCAGATAGTTGGGGTTCAGCAGATAGCCGCGGCGCGGCAGGGTCTGGATGATCTCGCGGCTCTTTTCGTCGCCCAGCACCTGGCGCAGGGTGTAGATCTGCTGGTTGAGACTGCCCTGGCCGACAATCCGATCGGCCCAGGCGTGGCTCATCAGTTCCTCGCGCGCAACCACTTCGCCGGGCTCCTGCAGCAAACGCTCGAGCAGGCGGCTGCCGGAGTAGCCAAGATCGATCTTTTCTTCGATGCCGCTCTTTACCAGGGTCAGCTGATACAGCGCCGGGTAGAAGTGCGCGTAACAATCGCTGCGCCCGGTCCTGATGATCAGACACGTAATGTTGCTTTCCGGCTCGGCTAGCGGCGTTTCGGGGCTGGTGTTCATGCGGTCCTTGAGGCGAGCGGCAATTCCATGCGGGAAATTTCCCGACGATAGACGGTCAGCATTCTGGCGCCAGGGGAATGCACTGGCAAGTCTTGTGCCAGCTGCTTGTTGCTGGAGGCAGGTTGCCGTTCGCTGGGGGCGATCACTCAATACTAGCCAGTCTGCGGGTGAAGTCGACGATATCGCCGAGATTCGCCGAAGCCGTATCGATCATGTCTCGGTTTGATGACAGTTGATCAATGTGCCTGATAGGGCGGGATGGGGCGCAACGAGAAACGCCCCGCGGGTGCGAGGCGTTGGGGGATCGGCGCAATCCTTTGCGCCTGGATGACGCGGGATCAGCCCAGCAGGGACATGACCATGCCCGGCATCTGGCCGGCTTGCTTGAGCATGGAGATGCCCGACTGCATCAGCATGGAGTTCTTGCTCATGTTGGCGCTTTCCTTGGCGAAGTCGGCATCCATGATGCGACCCTTGGCCATGTCGGTGTTGTCCTTCATGTTGGCCAGGTTGTTGGCGGTGTGGTTCAGGCGGTTGATGTTGGCACCGAAGGCGGCACGCATGGCGCCAATGTCGTCCAGAGCGGTGTTGATGGTATCGATCATGGTGTTGGCGCCAGCGGCGGTGGCGATTTCGGTACCGGCAGTGCCTGGGGTGGTGTAGTTGCTGGACAGGCCGTCCAGGGCAGTACCCAGGGCAGCGGACTGAGTCGTGGCGTCCAGTTCCAGGGTTTCGGCAGTGGTGGCGCCGATCTGGAAGGTCACGGCGGCGGCACCGAACTTGCCGGTAGCACCGTCAAGACCGAACAGGGCGTCGCCAGCGTAGCTGGTGTTGGTCATGATGTTGGCCAGTTCTTTACCCAGCTCGTCGTATTCGGCTTGCAGGGCGTCACGGTCGGCCTGGGCGTTGGTGCCGTTGGAGGACTGGGTGGCGAGGTCTTTCATACGCTGAACGATATCGGTCATTTCGCTGAAGGCGCCTTCGGCGGTCTGCAGCAGCGATACTGCGTCGCTGGTGTTGCGCATGGCTACGTCCATGCCGCGCGACTGGGCGTTCAGACGGGTAGCGATCTGCAGGCCGGCGGCGTCGTCGGCAGCGGAGTTGATGCGCAGGCCAGTGCCCAGACGCTGCTGGTTGGTGCTCAGGGCGTTGTTGGTCTTGCCCAGGTTGGTCTGGGTGATCAGCGAGGAGTAGTTGGTATGAATCGACAGAGCCATGATGATAATTCCTTCAGTTGAGTGAAGCTGGCTGTGATTGCCTGCTGTAAGTGAAGGGCGACCGGCTTATGGCGCTGATTAAATGGCGCTGAGGATTTTTTTGCACCTGCGGCGCTGGTACGGGCTGTCCTGCGTAGGGTGCGCTGTGCGCACCGGCTGTTGCGCTGGCGACTCGTGGTGCGCGCGGCGCACCCTACGGGTCGTCGCGGCAAACGAAAACGGCGACCCGAGGGTCGCCGTTTTGTGAAAACCAGGCGTGATCAGCCGATTTCGATCATCTCGAAATCCATCTTGCCGACGCCGCAGTCAGGGCATAGCCAGTCTTCCGGCACGTCTTCCCAGCGGGTGCCGGGAGCGATGCCGTCATCCGGCCAGCCCTGGCTCTCGTCGTAAATCAGTCCACAGACCACGCATTGCCACTTCTTCATATAACCCTCAGGCGTATCTCACGGTAGTGCGCGATGAACGCTACCGTAATTGCACCGATGCGCCAAGCGGACCGGCGACGATCGTCGTCCGCCAGCGGCCAACCAAAGGCGGGTCGTGCAGTGCACGACCCGCCAGAAGTCAGCGACTGCTCATCAGTGGATCGGTCAGCGCCATGCCGTACATCGCCACCAGCGCGATCACGCCGGCCATGGCGAGATAGTAGAGCGTCGGCAGGATGGTCTTGCGCAGGGTGATGCCTTCGCGTCCGAGCAGGCCAACGGTTGCCGATGCCGCCACCACGTTGTGGATGGCAATCATGTTGCCCGCCGCTGCACCGACCGACTGCACCGCCACCATCATCGCCCCGGATACGCCGATCAGCTCCGCCGCGTTGAGCTGGAACTGCGACAGCATCAGGTTGGACACGGTGTTGGAGCCGGCGATGAAGGCGCCCAGTGCGCCGACCGCCGGCGCGAAGAACGGATACACGCCGCCGACGCTGTCGGCCACCAGTTGTGCCATGGCCACGGGCATCGACATCAGGTCGCTGCCGTTGACGCCCGAGTTGATCAGGATACGCACCATGGGAATGGTGAAGATCAGCACGAAGCCGGCACCGAGCAGGGTCTTGCTCGACTCGCCCACTGCCGCCTTGAGCTCGGAAAAGCGCATGCGGTGCAGGAAGAAGGTCACCAGCACCACCATGCAGAGGATGCCACCCGGCAGGAAAAGCGGCTCGATGGTGCCGGATACGCCGGTTTCACCGAGGATATCCTTCCAGCCGAAACTCAGGCTCATCAGGGCTGCCTTGACCTCAGGGAAGGTACGCGAGATCACCAGGAACACGGCGAGCAACAGGTAGGGCGCCCAGGCCATGGGGACGGAGATCGGCGCCTTGCCGGCTACCTCGTCGAGCTTCATCTCGATCTTGCCCATCCAGTCGGACGGCCAGTCCTTTGGATCAGCGAAGTCCCAGCTGTCCTTCGGCAGCAGGAAGCCGGCCTTGGCGGCCGGCACCACGATGGCCAGGCCGACCAGGGCGCCGATCATCGAGGGGAATTCCGGGCCGAGGAACACGCCGGCGGCCATGTACGGCAGGGAGAAGGCGAAGGCGGTGAAGATGGCGAACGGTGCGATGGCCAGGCCTTCCTTCCAGCTCCGATTCTTGCCGAAGAAGCGCGTCATGATCATCACCATGATCAGCGGCATCAGCAGACCGATCAGGCCGTGGGTGATGGCCACGCGCGAGTAGATCAGGTGGAAGAAGGTTTCCCAGCTGCTGCCGCTGGCCACCAGTTGTTCGGTGATGCCGGTTCTGTCCAGACCGGCGCCGACGCCCACCAGGATCGGCGTACCCACCGCACCGAAGGACACCGGTGTGGACTGCACCATCATCCCCAGCACCACCGCGGCCAGTGCCGGGAAGCCCAGGGCTACCAGCAGCGGTGCGGCCACGGCAGCCGGGGTGCCGAAACCGGAGGCACCCTCGATGAAGCAGCCGAACAGCCAGGCGACGATCAGCGCCTGCACGCGGCGATCCGGACTGACATTGGAGAAGC
This sequence comes from Ectopseudomonas composti, assembly GCA_946886245.1. The sequence continues at coordinate 13,275 of CAMPIF010000067.1, forward strand.
CCCGGCGGATCGCCGCGATACCTCC
>CAMPIF010000068.1 GCA_946886245.1 Ectopseudomonas composti
CCCATCCGGTCAAGCCCAAGATCCAGGTGTGTCAGGTCTGGAAAGTCATTTTCCAGCAACGCTTTCAGCCGTGCACCCCGGCTCGATGAGGGATTGATGATTTTCATCAGGTGTTGGGTCATGCACAGCAGCATGAAGGGACGCGCCTGCCGCTGAGGATCGTTATGAAACGCTGCCAGTGAAGGTACTTGGCCCACTGGCGGCAGTTTCGGCTGATCAACGATGTTGCGATTCCACAGCCGGCTATGGTGTGCGCATACGTTGCGCAGGTAGTTCAGGCTGCGCAGCCAACTGGCGAAGATGCGGCCATTGCTGATGTTGTACTGCGATGAGATGGCGTCCTGATCCGCTTCGGTCACCCTTTACGCCTGATTTGGGCGTGCCACTGGTATGGGCCTTTCTTCCTGATCGTCGCCATCGTCAATCGCACTGTGCCAAAAATGTGCCATTAATCCTACAGGAATACCCATGGAACCCGCAAAACCCCTGCTAATCCGCGAAACTTTCCCCGTCGGCCCCTTGCAGTGCAACTGCAGCATCATCGGCGACCCGATTACGAAGAAGGCCATCGTGGTCGATCCGGGTGGCAATCCCGATCTGATCATGGCGCGTCTGCAGGCTCACGGCCTCAAGGTGGTGAGCATCATCCACACCCATGCGCACCTCGATCACTTTCTTGCCTCGGGGCAGATGAAGGAGAAGACCGGTGCCACGCTGCACCTGCACAAGGAGGATCAGTTCCTCTGGGACAATCTGGAGATGCAGTGCAGCATGTTCGGCGTGCCTTACACGCCCGTGCCGGCGCCGGATCGCTGGCTGGCCGATGACGAGGAGCTGGCCTGCGGCTGCGGTGTGGCCCTGCATACACCCGGGCACACGCCGGGTTCGATGAGTTTCTGGTTCGAGGATGCCAAGCTGCTGATCGCCGGTGACACGCTGTTCCGTCGCGGTATCGGCCGTACCGATCTGTGGGGCGGTGATTACGCCACTATCGAACGTTCGATCAAGCAGCGCCTGTACCGCCTCGATGAGGACGCCACCGTGGTCACCGGCCATGGCCCGGATACCCGCCTCGGTGATGAAATGCGTGAGAACCCCTTTATTCGCGCGTGACAGGGCACTAATGGCCGCGCTGGAACTCAAAGAGCCATCATCCACCGTTCATGGAGATTCCTTCATGTTCCGCCTTTCGTTGATTGCCCTTTGCTCGTCGGCGCTGCTACTCGGCGGCTGCGCCTCGCAGAACCCCTATGACCAGAGCGCGCCGAGCGCCAACCGCACCGCCACCTATGGTGGTATCGGGGCGTTGGCCGGCGCGGCTGCCGGTGCGCTGATCAACCATGACAACCGCGGCAAGGGCGCCTTGATCGGTGCTGCGGTGGCCGGTGCCGCAGCGGCGGGTTACGGCTATTACGCCGACAAGCAGGAAGAAGAGCTGCGTCGCAGCATGCAGGGCACCGGCGTCGAGGTGCAGCGTCAGGGCGATGTGATTCAGTTGATCATGCCGGGCAACATCACCTTCGCCACCGACTCGGCGCAGATCGCCAGCAGCTTCTATCAGCCGCTGAACAACCTGGCCAATTCCTTCCGCCAGTACAACCAGAACAGTATCGAGGTGGTCGGGCATACCGACAGCACCGGCTCGCATAGCCACAACATGGGGCTGTCGCAGCGGCGTGCGCAAAGCGTGGCCGATTATCTGCTGGCGCAGGGGGTCGACCCCAGCCGCATGAGTACGCGTGGTATGGGGCCGGATCAGCCGGTGGCCAGTAACGCTAGCGTCGAAGGGCGTGCGCAGAATCGACGTGTCGAAGTGACACTGCGACCGCTGCCAGGCGTGCAGTAAGACAGGTATCGGGCTGATCTGCTTTGCGTCGCAGTTCTGATAGCCCCAGGCTGATAAGCTTGGGCGGAACTTCACCGCGCCTTGGCGGCTCGAAGTCTGCGGCATGTCTGCCCGATACCAGAAGAAATCCTAAGGAAAAGTTATGAAGACCAGGCGTAATCTGATCGCAGCCACTGCGCTCATGGCCCTGCTGGCCGGCTGTACCACCAACCCTTACACCGGCGAAAGCCAGGCCAGCAAAGCCGGTATCTATGGGGGGATCGGCGCAGCGACTGGTGCGGTGATCGGTGCTGCGACTTCGAGCAAGAAGGATCGCGCCAAAGGCGCGCTGATCGGTGCGGCTGTCGGTGGCGCCGCCGGTGGCGGTTACGGCTATTACGTCGATACCCAGGAGGCCAAGCTGCGCCAGACCCTGCAGGGCACTGGTGTGCAGGTACAACGCAACGGCGATGATCTGAAACTGATCATGCCGGGCAATATCACCTTCGCCAGCAACTCGGCGGATATCTCCAGCAGCTTCTACCCGACCCTCAATTCGCTGGTGCTGGTGTTCAAGGAGTTCAACAAGAACGGTGTGAACATCGTCGGTCACACCGACAGCACCGGTTCGCAGGCGCTCAATCAGAGCCTGTCGCAGCGTCGCGCTCAGAGCGTGGCCAACTACCTGACCGCCAATGGCGTGCCGGATCAGCGCATCTCTGCATACGGTGCCGGCCCGAGCCAGCCGATTGCCAGCAACGCTACCGATGCTGGTCGTGCGCAGAACCGTCGTGTCGAGATCAACCTGCGTCCGCTTTAAAGCCTCGCCGCGTTGTAATGAGAGCCTCCCTCCGGGAGGCTTTTTCATGTCGCTGACAGTCACCGCAGCGGACGTTTTCGCTGAGGTGTCAGCAGGCGTTTGCGACCATCTTCGTGACCGCCTGTCGTGTCCCTTCTGGCCAAAGGCCACTCATTCAAAACCTGACTAGACTGCTTGCTGTGGTTCTGTGATGTCCGCGTGCGGATACCCCGTGCGTGTTGGTTGTGGATGACCGAAGGAGCACGAATGGACGACAGAGCTGTCGAGCGGCCGCCCAGGCCATGGACGCCGCTGCTGGTTGCGCTTGGCTTGCTACTGGGCTTGGGTGGCCTGATTTTCTGGCAGTGGAATACTCTGCAGACGCGTGAGGACGAGGACAGTCACCGCCGCTTTCAGCTGGAGGCTCAGGACGTAAGCCAGCGCGTGCTGGCGCGCATGCGCACTTACGAGATGGTCCTGCGCGGCGTATCCGGGCTGATGATAGGCAGTGATCGGGTTTCGCTCGTCGAGTGGGAGCGTGCACTGGATCAGCTGCAGGTTCAGGATCGCTATCCCGGTATTCAGGCCGTGGCCTGGTCACGTTATCTGCTCCCTGAGCAACTGGCTGACTTTGCCGCCGAGGTGGCGGCTGATGGTCGCCCCGACTATCAGATCTTCCCTCCTGGTGAGCGTGAGCATTATCTACCCATCGATTACGTCAGCCCCGTGGATTGGCGCAATCGGCGCGTGCTCGGCTTCGACATGCTCAGCGAAACAGTGCGGCGGACGGCTATCGAGCGCAGTGTCGAGACCGGCGAAGCCAGCCTCAGCGCGCCGCTGATATTGCGTCAGGAGGTCGATGTAGACGTGCAGTCTGGCGTCCTGCTCTACCTGCCGGTGTTTCGCCCGGGTTTACCCGTCAATACCGTCGAACAACGTCGCGCTGCATTGCTGGGCCTGGTGCATGGGGCTTTTCGCAGCCATGACCTGATCGATGGGATTCTTGGCGCTCAGAGCCGTCTGTTCGACATCATCCTGAAAGACCTGCAGGCGGCCGATTTGCAGCTGATCAGTGGCGCAAGCAATGCCAATGGCTGGCAGCCGAAATTTCGCAGCCAGCAGGCGTTATCCCTGTATGGCCGCACCTGGGCGCTGGAGGTGATCGGCACCCCTGAATATGAACGCGGCCTGATCAATCGCAACAGCATGCTCGGTCTGTGGGCGGGGCTGGCCGCGACGCTGCTGCTGTCGATTCTGGTCGGCGGTTTTCTCTATCAGCGTGAGCGCAAGTTGCAGATCAGTGAGCGGGCTGCCGTGGCCCTGCGCGAGCGCGAAGAGCGTTTTCGTCTGTTGGTCGAACGGCTGCCGGTGGCGACCCTGCTCTGTGATGACAGGGGGCGCATCGAAATGGCCAATCGCAGCGCGGCCGAGCTGTTCGACTGCCCGCTCAATGCCTTGCCGGGCGAGACCGTGTTGCGCGTGCTGCCCAATATCGAATCGCCGAAAGACCTGCAGCAGCAGTTGGTCGAGAGTGACGAGCGCATGGTGCGCACCTTACGCGGCGAGTCGATTCCGGTCAGCATCAGCCTCAACCCGCTGCACGAGGGCAGCAGCTACCTGATCAACCTGGTGGACCTGCGTGCACGCAAGGTGGCCGAGGAGCGTTTTCGTCTGGTGGTCGAGGCGTCGCCCAATGCCATCGTGCTGGTCGATGCGCTGGGGCGCATCGCCATGGTCAATCGACAGACCGAGTTGCTGTTCGGTCACGAACGGCAGATGTTGCTCGGTGAACCGGTGGAAATGCTCCTGCCGGCGGCGCAGCGCGGCAGTCATGTGGCGCTGCGCCGCGGTTACCAGGCCATGCCCGAACAGCGGCGCATGGGCGGCAATCGCGAGCTGTTCGGGCAGCACCGTGAAGGTCGCATGATTCCTCTGGAGGTCGGCCTGTCACCCATTCGCAGCGGTGATGAAACCCTGGTGCAGGCGGTGATCATCGATATCAGCGAGCGCAAGGAGGCCGAGCAGAAGCTGCGTGAGCAGGCCGAGCAACTGTTGTTGGCCAACCGCTACAAATCCGAGTTTCTCGCCAACATGTCCCATGAGCTGCGCACGCCGCTCAACAGCATCCTGATTCTCAGCGACCAGCTGCGTCAGAACCTGGCGGGCAATCTCACCGAGAAGCAGGCCAAGCACGCCGATATCGTGCACCGCGCGGGCAGCGATCTGCTGCAACTGATCAACGATGTACTCGACCTGGCCAAGGTCGAGTCGGGGCGCATGCAGCTCAAGCTGGAGCCGATCAACATGCAGGACGTGCTGGTGGAGCTCGATGCCAGCCTGCGGCCGATGGCCGAGCTCAAGGGCTTGCGCCTGCACACTCAGCTGGAGGCCGGTGTGCCGCGCGTCATCCATAGCGACCGCGTGCGCCTGCATCAGATCCTGCGCAATCTGCTGTCCAACGCGCTGAAGTTCACCGATCAGGGTGAGGTCACGCTGAGCGTCAGCAGTCAGGGGCGCCAGGAGGATGAGCGCGAGCTGCTCTGCTTCAGCGTGCGTGATACCGGCATTGGCATCGATCCGGCCCAGCACGAACAGGTATTCCAGGCTTTTCAGCAGATCGACGGTTCTACCAGCCGGCGTTTCGGTGGTACCGGCCTGGGGCTGGCCATCACCCGTCAGCTGGTGCTGGCTCTGGATGGCGATATCAGCCTGCAGAGTGCGCCCGGGCAGGGTTCTACCTTCACCGTCAGGTTGCCGGTGCAGGCGGGCTCGCTCAGTGTCGAAGCGCCGCTCGAGGGGCCGCAGAGAGCCGGTGACGGCCCGCCGCTGCTGATCATCGAGGACGATGCCAATTTCGCTGCGGTGATCGCCGAGGAGGCTCATGCTCACGGCTTCTCCAGCGTGCATTGCCGCACCGGGCTGCAGGCACTGGGGCTGCTGCAGCAGGAGTCGTTCAATGCGGTGATCCTCGACATCCTGCTGCCTGATCTCAGTGGCTGGCAGCTGTTTCGTCGTCTGCGCGCCCAGCCCAGCCATCGGCATACGCCGGTGCACATCATTTCCTGCGTCCCGCAACCGGTGGGGTGGAACGACGATGGCACGCGCTATCTGGTCAAGCCCATCGGTCGTGATGAGCTGGAGCAGGTGTTCATCGAGCTGCAGCACGGCGCGCAACAGGAGCAGGCCTTGTTGTTGGTGGAGGATGTCGAGGCAGAGCGCGAGCACTACCGCGAGCAACTGACGGAGCTGGGCTTTCAGGTCAGCGCCTGCGCCGATGGTGAGCAGGCACGCGAGGCCTATGCACGGGGCCAGTTCTGCGCGCTGGTGATCGATCTCGACTTGCCGGATCAGGACGGTTTTGCCCTGCTCGACAGCCTCAACCAGTTGCGCCCGTTGCAAGGTACGCGGGTGGTGATCAACACCGGTGTGGACGTTACTCAGCAGACCCTGCAACGGCTGCGCCGCTATAGCGCCGTGGTGGTACGCAAGCATGGCGACGACACCGATGCGCTGTGCCAGGCGGTTCAGGGCTTTCTCGTTGACGTGCGGGCGCCGCAGGCGGTCCAAGCGCGGCTCAACCCGTTACAGGGAAAGCGCATCCTGCTGGTGGATGACGACGTGCGTAATGTCTATGCGCTGACCGCGCTGCTGGATGAAGTAGGGCTGCGTGTCAGCTCCGCCAAGGATGGCCTGGAGGCCATCGCCAGTTACCAGCGCGATCCCTTCGATCTGATTCTGATGGACATGGCCATGCCCAACATGGATGGCTACACCGCCACGCGTCTGCTCAAGCAGGAGCATGGTTGCGTGATCCCCATCATCGCGCTCACCGCCCACGCCATGAAGGGCGACCGGGAAAAATGCATCACGGCGGGCGCAGACGATTACATGGCCAAGCCGATCAAGCGTGATGAGCTGCTGGCATTGCTGGAGCGCTGGTTGGCGATGCCGGCCATGCCTTCGTCCGGCGATGGACTACCCTGATGGCAGGAGTGACGGGTGCAAGGGCAGATGGATAGGGGAGTGACGATGGCCCAGGCGCAGATCAAGAACGCCGCCGTACCCACCAGGCAGGTTCTGCTGGTGGTGGATGACCGTATGGAAAACCTCGAGGCCATGCAGGCGCTGCTCGAAGATGGCGAGTGGCAGCTGCGCTGTGCCAGCTCCGGTGAGGAGGCTTTGCGCTGCCTGCTCGAGGAGGATGTCGGGCTGGTGCTGCTCGACGTGCAGATGCCGGGCATGGATGGCTTCGAAGTCGCCCGATTGATGCGCGGCAATCCGCGCACGAGGCTGACGCCGATCATCTTCGTGTCCGCCATCGCGCAGACTCACGATGCCGTGTTGCGAGGCTACAGCACTGGCGCCGTGGACTTCATGCTCAAACCGTTCGATCCCACTGTGCTGCGCCACAAGATTCAGAGCCTGCTGGAGCATGAGCACAATCGCTGCGAATTGCAGACGCTTTCCCAGCAGCTCGAACGCGCCAGGGCATTCAATGCCTCGGTGCTGGACAATGCCGCCGAGGGTATTCTGGTGGTCGGCGAGGACGGTCGCATCCAGTTCGCCAACCCAGCCATGGCGCAGATGCTCGATGGTGAGGTAGGCGATCTCGAGGGCGTCGATCTGCTGTCGTTTCTCAAGAATCCAGCCAGCGAAGACGGCTGGCAGCAATCCGAGTTCTACCTGCACTTCAAGCGCGAGGCGACCTACCGCGTGCATGAAGCGATCATGCGCACGCTCAAGGGCGGCTGCCTGCCAGTGGCGTTGTCCTGCTCGCCACTGCCGCGTCCGCAACGCGCCATGGTATTGATCGCCCTGGACATGTCGGTGGTGCGCAATCTGCACGCGCAGCTGGAGTCGCAAGCGGTCACTGACGCGCTGACCGGCCTGCTCAATCGCCGTGGCTTTCATCTGGCGCTGCAATCGGCGCTGGCACGTATCGAGCGCAGCGGCCAGCGGGTTGCGGTGCTGTACCTGGACCTGGACGGTTTCAAACGCATCAATGACTCGCTGGGCCATGATGTCGGCGATCAACTGCTGCGCCGTGTCGGTGAGCAACTCAAGGCCTGTCTGCGCCCCTACGACAGCCTGGCACGCATCGGCGGTGACGAATTCACCGCGCTGCTGGACAACCTTGGCCACCCCGAGCATGCGGCCAAGGTCGCTGAGAAGCTGATCGAACTGGTCTCGGTGCGGCACACCCTCGATGGTGTGGATTTCACCCTCGGCGCCAGCGTCGGCATCGCCTGCTTCCCCGAGTGCGGGCAGAGCGTCGAGGGCCTGCTGCGCTCCGCCGACATGGCGATGTACGAAGCCAAGCGCGCCGGTCGCCAGCAATACCGCTTCTTCTCTCCAGAAATGAACGGCCGCGCGCGTTCACGACTGATGCTCGAAGAGAGCCTGCGCCACGCCATCGAGAACGACGACTTCGTGCTGGTCTATCAGCCCCAGTTCCATCTCGATAATGGACGCCTGCGCGGCTTCGAGGCCTTGCTGCGCTGGCAGCATCGTGTCGCGGGTACCGTTGCGCCGAACGTGTTCATACCGTTACTCGAAGAAACCCGCCTGATCAATCGTCTTGGCCAATGGATCTTTCGTGAGGGCGCCCGGCAGTTGGCGGACTTCAAGCAGCAGTTCGGTGAGGACATGGTGCTCAGTCTCAATGTCAGCCCGGTGCAGTTCGGCATGCCACAACTGGTGACGGACCTGCAGCGCGTACTCGATCTCCATGGTCTCAAGCCCAGCCAGTTGGAGGTGGAAGTAACCGAGAGTGCGCTGATGCAGGATCTGGAGCTGACCCAGGCGCAGTTGCGTCAACTGCGTGAGCTGGGGGTGAAGATCGCCATCGATGACTTTGGCACCGGTTACTCGTCACTGGCGTATCTACGGCATTTCGAGCTGGACACGCTGAAGATCGATCGCCTGTTCATCTCCAACATGCTCGACTCACCGCGTGACGCTGCGGTGGTCAGCACCATCATCGATCTGGGCCATCACCTGGGGCTGGAGGTCATCGCCGAGGGCGTCGAAACCCAGGAGCAGCGCGAGTGGCTGACGCAACACCATTGCAGCATCATGCAAGGATTTCTGGTGGCGCCGGGTGTGCCGGCCAGCACCGCGATGCAGATGCCGGCGCAGCTGGACTGGAGCAAGTTGCCCCTGCCTCGCGCGGACTGATGCGCCAGGCGCGCTTCAGGCTTGCTGGTGCAGGCTGGCGAGTTCAGCGTCCTTCTCTTCCCACAGGCGATTGACCCACTGCTGGAAGGCCAGACGGTAGTCATCGTCCTGATCGTAATTGCGGCCGATGAATTCGCGCGGAATCTCGACCTGTTTGAAAAACACCTGCACGGCATCCAGGCGGCCACAGAGCAGGTCCCAGAAGCCTGGCACACCATGAGGGTAATGAATGGTGACGTTGACGATGGCGTGCAGTTGCTCACCCATCGCGTCGAGCACGAAGGCGATGCCGCCCGCCTTGGGCTTGAGCAGGTACTTGAACGGCGACTGCTGCTGCGCATGCTTGGCCGGGGTCAGGCGGGTGCCCTCGAGGAAGTTGAAGACCGCCACGGGGTTGGTCTTGTAACGCGCACAGGCCTTGCGCGTGGTGGCCAGGTCCTGGCCGCGCTTTTCCGGGTACTTGGCCAGGTACTCCTTGCTGAAGCGCTTCATGAAGGGAAACTCCAGCGCCCACCAGCACAGGCCGATCACCGGCACCCAGATCAACTCCTGCTTGAGGAAGAATTTCAGCAGCGGCATGCGCTGGTTGAGCAGGTACTGCAGCACCAGGATGTCTACCCAGCTCTGGTGGTTGCTGGTCACCAGATAGGAGTGACGGGTATCGAAGCGTTCCAGGCCCTGAACCTTCCATTCGATATGGCCGACCAGGCGCATCCAGAATTTGTTGATGCCGATCCAGCTTTCGGCGATGCCATGCATGACGAAGCGCAGCGCGCGCTGGATCGGCGCGAACGGCAGCAGCAACTTGAGCAGGGCGACGAAGAACAGCGGCCAGCACCAGAACAGGGTGTTCAGAGCCAGCAGCAGGCTCGCGATCAGGCCGCGCACTGGCGCGGGAAGAAAGTGCAGCATCGGGCGAACGCCTCCATAAGCAGGCTGCACGCCCGGCGGGCAGCCTGAGAAAGGGGCTTTCTCTGCGCCCCGTATCAGTCGAAAGAGCTGCGGTGGTCTTTGCAGCGAGCAGGTTCGGCGCCAAGGGTAACGGTTGTGCACTGACCTGCAAGTGCCAGTGTTGACTTGTGGGTTTCGGTGGCTCGTAGGGTGCGCCGCGCGCACCGGCTATTGTGGCCGGCGCTTTCTGCTTAGACCCCTACGGCCTCTCTAGCTCGGCAGATCGGCCGCCTGAATGGCCGTCAGCGCGATGGTGTAGACGATGTCGTCGACCAGCGCACCGCGCGACAGGTCATTCACCGGCTTGCGCAGGCCCTCCAGCATTGGGCCGACGCTGATGCAGTCGGCGCTGCGCTGCACCGCCTTGTAGGTGGTGTTGCCGGTGTTCAGATCAGGGAACACGAACACCGTGGCGCGACCGGCTACCGGGCTGTTCGGCGCTTTCTGCCGACCGACGCTCTCGATGGCCGCTGCGTCGTACTGTAGCGGGCCGTCGAGTAGCAGGTCGGGGCGCTTCTCGCGGGCCAGGCGGGTGGCAGCCCGCACCTTTTCTACCTCCTCGCCGCTGCCGGAATCACCGGTGGAGTAGCTGAGCATGGCCACGCGCGGCGGAATGCCGAAGGCCTGCGCCGAAGCGGCGCTCTGCAGGGCAATCTCCGCCAACTGCTCGGCGTTGGGGTCAGGGTTCACCGCGCAGTCGCCGTAGACCAGTACCTGATCCGGCAGCAGCATGAAGAACACCGAGGACACCAGGTTGTAACCCGGCGCAGTCTTGATCAGCTGCAGCGCCGGGCGAATGGTATTGGCGGTGGTGTGGATGGCGCCGGAGACCAGGCCGTCCACCTCGTCCAGCGCCAGCATCATGGTGCCTAGCACCACGGTGTCTTCCAGTTGCGCCTCGGCCATCGGCGCGTTGAGGCCCTTGCCCTTGCGCAGCTCGACCATTGCCTCGATGTAGCGACCGCGAATCAGATCCGGGTCGAGAATTTCCAGGCCTTCCGGCAGCTCGATACCCTGCGCGCGGGCCACTGCGTGCACGTCTTCCGGCTTGGCCAGCAATACGCAGCGGGCGATGCCGCGCGCCTGGCAGATGGCGGCTGCCTGCACCGTGCGAGGCTCGCTGCCCTCGGGCAGGACGATGCGCTTGGCGGCGGCCTTGGCCCGTTGCACCAGTTGGTAGCGGAAGGCCGGGGGCGACAGGCGCAGCTCGCGCGGCGTGCCGCAACGGGCGCTCAGCCAGTCGTGATCGATATGCCCGGCAACGAAGTCGGAGACCTTCTCTGCACGCTCGCGGTCATCCAGCGGGATTTCCTTGTTCAGGCGGTTGAGGTTGGTGGCGGTATCGTAGGAGCCCGTGCCCACGGTCATCACCGGCAGACCGCTGGCCAGGGCGCCCTGGCACAGTTCCATGATGCGTGGGTCGGGGGCGAAGTCGCTGCACAGCAGCAGGCCGGCCAGCGGCACGCCATTCATCGCCGCGAGGCTGGCAGAGAGGATGATGTCGTCGCGATCACCCGGCGTCACCACCAGGGTGCCGGGCTTTAGCAACTGCACGCTGTTGGCCACCGCGCGGGCGCAGAGCACGATCTTCAGCATGCGTCGTTGCTCGTAATCGCCAGCGTTGAGGATGCGCGCGCCGAGCAGCTCGGCGATGTCCTTGGTGCGCGGCGCGTTCAGTTCGTCCTGCCAGGGAATGCAGCCGAGCAGGCGGAAGTCCTGGCTCTTGAGCAGTGGTGAGAGTTCCAGCAGGCGCTCGGCAAAGGCGGTGATGCCATCTTCGCTGCGCACCTTGTTGAGAATCACACCGAGCACTTTCGGGTCCTTCGGCCCGCCGAACAGCTGCGCCTGGATTTCGATGCGGTCGGACAGTTCGGTGAGGTTCTCGTCTTCCGGGGCGCTGACCAGGATCACGTCGGCGTCCAGGCTCTTGGCCAGGTGGAAGTTCACTCGCGCGGCGTAGCTGGCGTGGCGCGTCGGCACCATGCCTTCGACGATGACCACGTCCTTGTCGACTGCCGCCTGCTGATAGAGGCTGATGATCTCCTCCAGCAGTTCATCCAGCTGGCCGTCGCCGAGCATGCGCTCGACGTGGCTGAGCGGCAGCGGCTTGGGCGAGTTCAGGCCGTGGGTGCGGGCGATCAGCTCGCTGGAGCGTTCCGGGCCGAGGTCGCCGGCATGCGGTTGGGCGATGGGCTTGAAGAAACCGACCTTGAGGCCGCTGCGTTCGAGGGCTCCGACCAGGCCGAGGCTGATGGAGGTGAGGCCGACACCGAAACCGGTGGGGGCGATGAAGAAGGTATGCATGGAAAAGCCTCAGTCGAGCAGGGCAAGGGTTTCGAGGGCGATCTGCCGCTCTTCATTGGTGGGTACCACCAGCACGCGCGGATGGCCGTCGGCGTGAATGGCTCCGGCGACGCCGCGCACGCAGCGGGCGTTGGCCTGGGCATCCAGCTGCAGCCCGAGCAGGCTGAGGTGATCCACGGTCTTGCTGCGGATCAGCGTCGAGTTCTCGCCGATGCCGCCGGTGAAGATCAGGCCATCGAGACGGCGCAGTGCGCAGCTCATCGCCGCCAGTGATTTGGCCAGGCGATAGCAGAACACCTCGATGGCCAGGGTAGCGCCGGCATGGCCCCGCTCGCGGGCCTGCTCCAGCGTGCGCATGTCGTTGGACAGACCGGACAGGCCGAGCAGGCCGCTGTCCTTGTTGAGCATGCTGTCGATCCGCTCCAGGCTCCAGCCCAGGGTGCGTGCCAGGTGGCCGTGCAGGTTGGGGTCGACATCGCCGCTGCGTGTGCCCATTACCAGGCCCTCCAGCGGCGTCAGGCCCATGCTGGTGTCGCGGCTGTGGCCGTTTTCCACGGCGCAGGTGGAGCTGCCATTGCCAAGGTGCGCCACCAGCCAGCTGCTGGCGTCGAATGCCAGGTCGCTCATCTGCGCGGCCTGGCGGCTGACATAGTGGTGACTGGTGCCGTGGAAGCCATAGCGGCGCACGCCGTGCTCGGCGTAGAGCGCCTGCGGTACGGCGTAGCGGTAGGCGTGCTCGGGCAGGCTTTGGTGAAAGGCGGTATCGAATACCGCCACCTGGATCAGGTCCGGGAACAGTTTCATCGCCGCCTCGATGCCCTGCAGATTGGCCGGGTTATGCAGGGGGGCCAGCGGCGCGACCTGGCGGATGGCCTGCAGGCTGGCCGCGTCCAGGCGAGAGGCACCGGAGAAATGCTCGCCGCCATGCACCACTCGGTGGCCGATGCCGTGCAGCTCGCCGGCTGCGGCCTGCTGTACGACCGGGAGAAGATGAGACAGGGCCAGACGGTGGTCGGCGCCCGGCAGGACCAGGCTGTCCTTTTGTTCGCCCTGTTGCCAGTGCAACACTGCCTCGGGGCTGCCACGACGCTCGGCCAGGCCGCTGAG
>CAMPIF010000069.1 GCA_946886245.1 Ectopseudomonas composti
CGACCGTCCGGAACTGTGGCCTGGCGCACGAAATTGCATAGCCGTGCACTTGGTTAATCGCTTTATTCCAGTACTCTGGTTCCACTTGTCGGTTTGCTGGCTATACCTCAGGATGTGCACCACCTTTCGCACGGATGTGATTGATTAGACGCCGATTACGGCGCGTTCAGGCGACGCGATTCGCCATCATTCTTGCGGTCATTGGGGGAGGTTGCTTGTCCACGCTCGTCGAACCCTTGCGGTTGGTTCTGTTGGCTGAAACGTCGGACTGGGCCGAATTGTTGCGCGAGCAGTTGAGCGCCCTGGGCAGCCCATCCCCGCTGATTACCGCACCGTCCTGGGAAGCGGCCAGCAATCTGTTCGATGATCACGCCAGTGGCCTGCTGCTGAGTACCCCGGATCGCCTTCCCGAACCCCGTCAGTGCCCCTTGCCCATCGTCCTGCTGCTCGACGAGGAACCCGTCGAAGAGCCTGCCGGTGTCAGCGACTGGCTGGTGCGCGGCAGCCTCAACCTCGATGTGCTGCGGCGCTGCCTGCGCTACGTGCGCGAACAGGGCAATCTCAAGCACACCCTGCAGCGCCTGGCCGAACAGGACCCGTTGACCGGCATCGCCAATCGCCAGGGCTTCCAGACCCTGCTCGCCGCGCGCCTGGCCGAGTGTGGCGGTCGTGGCCTGGTGCTGGGTCATCTCGATCTGGACAACTTCCGTCATGCCAACGATGCCCTCGGCTACCAGGCCGGAGACCGCCTGATCCTCCAGGTGGTGGCGCGGCTCAAGGGGTTGTTGCAACCCTGCGATCAGATCGCGCGTCTGGGTAGCGACGAATTTGCCCTGTTGCTCGATGCTCGCCGCGATCCGCAGCGCGTGGAACGCCTCGCCGAGCGCGTCACCGAGGTATTGGGAGAGCCCTACTGGGTGGACGGCGAGAGTCTGCTGATCGGCTGCAGCCTTGGCCTGGCGCATGCCCGCGCGGGCGAGGGCGCCGATCCGCTGCTGTGGCACGCGCATATCGCCATGCAGCAGGCCAAGAGCCAGCAGGGGTGCGTGTTTCACGTCTACGACGAGCGCCTGAACCGCAGTGCACGCAGCCAGGCCGATCTGGAGGGCGAGCTGCGCCGTGCGCTACGCCGTGACGAACTGGAGCTGCATTACCAGCCCCGTCTGTGCCTGAAGAGCGGGCGCATCGTCGGCCTGGAGGCCCTGGTGCGCTGGCAGCACAGCGAGCGTGGACTGCTCTCGCCCAATGAATTCGTACCGCTGGCCGAAGAAACCGGGTTGATCGTACCGCTCGGTTACTGGGTCATCTCCCGTGCCCTGCGCGATATGCAGTGGCTGCGTGGGCGCGGCCTGCCGGCGCTGCACATGGCGATCAACCTGTCGTTTCGCCAGTTTCAGGACAGCCAGTTGCTGCCGACCCTCAGCCGTCTGATCGAAGAGCGTGGGGTCGATGCGCAGTGGCTGGAGTTCGAGTTGACCGAAACCGCAGTGATGCGCCGCAGCGATCAGGTGCAGCAGACCATGCTGGCGCTGGGGCGGCTCGGCGTGCGTTTCTCGCTGGACGACTTCGGCACCGGCTTCTCGTCTTTCGTTCATCTCAACAGCCTGCCAATCACTCTGCTGAAGATCGACAAGAGCTTTGTCGGCGGTATGGGCGAGCGTGCCGAGAACCGTCAACTGGTGCGGGCGATGATCAATCTGGCGCACAACCTCAATCTCGAGGTGGTGGCCGAAGGGGTGGAGAACATCGAGCAGCTCGACATGCTGCGCCAGTTTGGTTGCGATCAGGTGCAGGGTTACCTGATCAGCAAGGCCATACCCCTGGCGGAGCTGGCACGCTTTCTGGTGTTCGGCCTGCGCCAGCCGCTGCTCGGCGGCGGCTGATCCAGGCCCGGATGCAAGCCGGGGAATATGCGGTTCAGGATGCCGGCTTGCATCCGGGCTACGACAGACAGGTCTCGCCTTCCTCCGCAGGTGGCCGCTGCAGGCGCGCGGTCTTGCACTGGAAGCCCAGCACCAGACCGCTCGCGGTGACTGCCAGGCCGGCAGCCAGGCCCCACCAGACGCCCTGTGCGCCCCAACCCAGGGCGAAGGCGAACAGCCAGACCAGCGGTGCGCCCACGCACCAGTAGCCGGTCAGACCGATCAGCAGTGTGGTGCGGCCGTCGTTCAGCCCGCGTATCGCGCCCATGGCGATGCTCTGCAAACCATCGAACAGCTCGAACCAGGCAGCGATCGCCAGCAGGCTGACCGCGAGGGTGACGATATCGGCGAAAGCCGGGTCGTGGCGATCGAGGAACAGACCGATGATCCGCTCCGGCAGCAGCCAGAACAGCAGGGCGAACAGCAGCATCAGTGCCGCTCCCAGCACCATGCCCAGATGGCCGCTGAGGCGTGACAGGTGCAGGTGCCCGGCACCGTAATGCAGGCCGACGCGGAAGGTCACGGCATAGGACAGCCCTTGCGGCACGATGAACGCCAGCGCCACCGTCTGCATGGCGATCTGATGGGCCGCCAGTTGCACACTGCCCAGCGCGCCCATGCACAGGGTGGCAAAGGTGAACAGCCCCTGCTCGGCGGCGTAGGTACCGCCAATGGGCAGGCCCAGGCGCAGCAGGGCGCGTATTTCCGCCCGTTGTGGGCGACCCATTGCGGCCCGCAGTTTGTAGCGCTGATAGGTCGGCGAGAGCAGGATGTACAGCGCCAATGCCAGGGCCATGGCGCTGCTGACCAGTGCAGTGGTCATGCCGATGCCACTCAGGCCCAGGTTGGGCAGGCCGAACCAGCCTTTGATCAGCGCGTAGTTGATGACGAAATTGGCGGCGGTGCCGGCGATGCTGATGGCCATCACTGGGCCGGGATGACCAATGGCACTGGTGAAGCCGCGCAGCGCCATGAAACACAGGTAGCCAGGCAGGGCCAGCGACAGCGGGCGCAGGAACTCCATGGCCTGGCTGGCCGCGCCCGGGTCCTGGCCCAGGTGCGGTAGCAGCGGGCCCAGGCCGTTGAGGCACAGCGCGCTGACGATACCCAACAGCAGGGCCAGCCACAGGCCGTTCCGGATCAGGCGCGTGATGCCCGGCGGATCGCTCGCACCATGGCGAATGGCGATCAGGCTGCCCACTGCGGCGATCACTCCGGTGCAGAAGATCGAGAAGATGAAATAGCAGGTGGCGCCCAGCGCACCGCCGGCCAACTGCTGCGGGCCGAGCATGGCCATCATCAGGGTGTCGGTGAAAATCATCAGCGCGTGGGCCAGTTGCGCGGAGATCAGCGGGCCGGCCAGACGCAGCAGCGCACCCAGCTCGTGGCCAAGGGAATTCTTCATGATGAGTAAAACTTCGGCAGGATAAGCACCCCCAAGGCTGTCGGGGGATGAGCAATGACCGCTATTCTGTGGTTCCTGTCGATTGCTCACAAAAGGAAAATAGCCATGCCAGGCATGATTAAAACTCATGGTTCGATGCAGTGACGCGTCGTCTTCCTCCGCTTTACGCCCTGCGCGCCTTCGAGGCCGCAGCCCGGCATGCCTCCTTTACCCGCGCCGGCGAAGAGCTGGCGATCACGCAGAGCGCGGTGAGCCGGCATATCCGCACACTCGAGAACTACTTCGCCTGCCGCCTGTTCGAGCGCCGTGGCCGCAGCCTGCACCTGACCGATCCGGCCCGTGCCCTGCTGCCGGGGCTGAGCGAGGGCTTCGATGCGCTGGAGCGCGCCAGCGCTGTCTTGCACGCCGACGACGAGGTGCTGCGCCTGAAGGCACCGTCGACCCTGACCATGCGCTGGCTGTTGGCGCGCCTGTCGCACTTTCGTCTGGCCAACCCGGACAGCGAAGTGCAGCTCACCAGCGCCTGGATGGATGTGGACAAGGTCGACTTCCGCCATGAGCCCTTCGACTGCGCCGTGCTGCTGTCCGATGGCCAGTTTCCAGATGAGTGGGAGAGCGTGCTGCTGTTCGAGGAGTGGCTGATTCCGGTATGCGCTGCCGGCGACTCGCAGGCCGGTCCCTGGTCGCTGGCGCGGCTGCGTGCGGCTGAGCAACTGCACCCGACGCCGGATCGTCGCGACTGGCGGCGCTGGTTGCAGGCTACAGGCCTGGGTGAGCAGGTGCCGCTGAAGACCGGGCAGCTGTTCGACATGCTCGAACTGGGCATCGTTGCGGCGGCACGCGGCTATGGCGTGTCCATTGGGGACCTGCTGATGGTGGCCGAGGACGTGAACGCCGGTCGGCTCGGTGTGCCCTGGCCGACGGCGGTATTCAGTGGTGAAAGCTACTATCTGGTGTGGCCGCGTGGGCATCGTGCGCAGACACGTCTGCGGCGTTTGCGTGACTACTTGCTGGCGGAGGTCGCCGCGCTGGCATTGCCCGAGGTTGAACGTTTGCGCTGAACGATCATGGCCAGCGCTCAGGGCTCTGACTGTCATTACGGATCGGGCTTACCGACTGCAGTGTGACCAGGCTGCTCTCTGCAGGTATGAGTGTCGGTATCTATTGGGTGATCGATAAAACCTATCGGCCGTCACTCTTTTACACTGTTTTGATAATAAATGACGACCGTATGGCGCTTTGATATTGACCGAGCTGAATGCTCAAGTATCCTCGCGGCTTTTCGCCGAGTCATATGACGACTGGGTGGTGTCGAAATCGTCTGAGTTATCTGCCCATCTGCTCATGGGCGCACACCTGGAGCCCTCATGAATCCTCCTCGCTCTCGTATAGCCCTGCAGCTGGCTGCCATTCTGGCCCTGGTGCTGGTGCTGCTGATCAGCGTCAGCACCCTGTTTGCCCTGCGTTCACTCAACGAGGCCAATCTGGTCACGCGCGAAAAGCACCTGGGCAGCGAGGCGGGCCTGCTGGCCGACCAGCTCGAAACCTTCCACGGCAGCCTGCGTGAGAGTACGCAGCGTCTGGCCGGATTGTTCGAGCAGCGCTTCAGCACCGGTCTACAGGTGCGCAGTGAAGAGCGTGTGAGCGTTGGCAGCCTGCAGACACCTGCGCTTTACCTGGGGGCCACACGCTTGAACAACGAGTTCACCGAGGTCGATGACTTCACGCGCATGACGGCGGGTGTGGCCACGGTGTTCGTGCGTGACGGTAGCGAATTCATCCGCATCACCACCTCGCTGACCAAGCAGGACGGTACTCGTGCTCTGGGAACGGCGCTTGATCACCAGCACCCGGCCTATCAGCGCCTGCTGGCCGCGCAGAGTTACGTGGGGCGGGCCTTGCTCTTCGACCGCAACTACATGACCCAGTACACCCCCGTGCGTGATGGCAGTGGGCAGGTTATTGCCGTGCTGTTCGTCGGCTTCGACTACACCGATGCACAGAAGCTGCAACTCGACAAGCTGGGCGAATTTCGTATCGGCACTACAGGCTCGCTTGCCGTGCTCGACGAGCACGGCAAGTGGCTGGTCAAGCCCGCTGGCACGGGTGCTCTGGATACACTGCCAGCGGCCCTCGGCGAGCTGATCGCTCACGCGGGGGACGGCGGTTTCTGGACCGATGGTCAGGATGAGTTCTACAGCGTCGCCATGCCCTTTGCTGGCGGACCCTGGACGGTGCTGGCGAGCATGCCGCGCGAGGAAATTCAGGCCGTCACCTGGCGTGTCGGTACCCAGTTGGCCATCGGCAGCGCACTGACGCTGCTGCTGGCGGTCATTGCCGTGGTCTGGCTGCTGCGACGCAAACTGCGCCCGCTGGGCGACCTGGTACAGCAGGCACAGGCGCTTGGCGCCGGTGATCTTGGCGCGCGTATGGCGCAATCCAGCGATGACGAAATCGGCGAGCTGGCGCGCAGCTTCAACCGCATGGGCGAAGCGCTGGCGAGCATGGTGTCGGGTATTCGCAGCGCTGCCCAGGATGTCAGCGCGCGCTCGCAGGCGATGTCCACGCTGTCGCGCGATGCCTACCAGGGGATCGATCAGCAATCCGGCGAGATCAGCAGCATGGCCGGCGCGGTGGAGGAGTTCAGCGCCACCTCGCAGAACATCGCCGACAACATGCGCAGCACCGAGCGCCTGGCGAGCGACAACGCCCAGCAGACCCGCATCGGGCGTACCTCGATGGATCAGGCTTCCGAAGCGCTGGTGCAGATCGCCGAAGCACTTGAGCAAACCTCCAAGGCGATCAACGGCCTCGGCCAGCGCTCCCAGGAGATCGGCGGTATCGTCAGCGTCATCACCGCGATCGCCGACCAGACCAACCTGCTGGCGCTCAACGCTGCCATCGAAGCAGCGCGGGCCGGCGAGCAGGGGCGTGGTTTTGCCGTCGTCGCCGATGAGGTGCGCAGCCTGGCTGGACGCACCCGCGAGGCGACCAACGAGATTTCCACCATGATCGGCAGCATCCAGAGCGAGACCAGCAGCGCCATCGCCACCATGGAGCAGGGCCGACAGCTGATGCAGGATGGCCTGGAGCGTAACGCCAAGGTGGCGGCGGCACTGGCGCAGATCAGTGAGCAGAGCGCCGAGGCCGGCGAGCAATTCGCCGCCATCACCACCGCGACCAGCGAGCAGAGCAGCACCGCGACCGTGCTCAGCGCCAACCTGCAGAGCATCGCCCAGGCCAACGGTGAGCAGCGTGAAGTGGTGGCCAACCTGGCCGATACCGCACGCGAGCTGGATCGCCTTGCCGCTCAGCTGCGTCAGGAGGTCGAGCGCTTCCGCTGATTCATCCTGCGGCGGGGCGATATTGCAGCGCCTCGGCCAGATGGTCCCGGCCGATCTGCTGCTGCTGCGCCAGATCAGCCAGCGTGCGCGCGACCTTGAGCACCCGGTGCGCGGCGCGTAGTGACAGGCCGAGACGTTCACAGGCACCTTCCAGCCACTGGCGATCCGCGTCGTTCAGGCTGCAGTGCCGACGCAGGCCGGGCAAATCGAGAAAGGCATTGGCCACCCCCTGGCGTTGCAGCTGTCGCTCACGAGCCCGGGCGACCTTCGCTGCTGCTTGTGCGGTGCTTTCGCCATCCTGCGCCGGGGCGTTCAATAGCGTCGTTTCGCGGGCGACCGTCAGGTGCAGGTCGATGCGATCGAGCAGTGGCCCGGACAACTTGGCGCGGTAGCGCTGGATCTGCTCCGGTGTGCAGCGACAGCGGTTGCTCGGGTCGCCCAGATAACCACAAGGGCAGGGATTCATGGCGGCAACGAGCTGAAAACGCGCAGGAAAACGCACCTTGTCCCGCGCGCGGGCAATGACGATGTGGCCGCTTTCCAGCGGTTCGCGCAGCACCTCCAGCACTTTTCTATCGAATTCCGGCAGCTCATCGAGGAACAGGATTCCCATATGGGCCAAGGTTATTTCGCCAGGCTGCGGGCGACTGCCACCGCCCACCAATGCCGGTCCGGAGGCGCTGTGGTGCGGCGTGCGAAAGGGGCGCTGCGGCCAGTGCTGCAACGGTAGATGGCTGGCTACCGAATGGATTGCGGCGACCTGCAGCGCCTCGCTCTCATCCAGCGGCGGCAGCAAACCGGGCAGGCGGCTGGCCAGCAGCGTCTTGCCGGTACCGGGTGGACCGCTGAGCAGCAAGTTATGCGAGCCGGCTGCGGCCACCAGCAATGCACGCTTGGCGGCCAACTGGCCCTGCACTTCGGCCAGATCCGGGTAGGGCAGGCTCTGCCTGAGCAGCCCCTGGGCGGCGTAGGGTTCGAGTGGTGCGCTGCCGTTGAGGTGCGCGGCGATCTGCAGCAGATGTTCGACGGCAATGACCTTCAGCCCCGATGCCAGGCTGGCCTCTTCGGCATTGGCCTGTGGCACCAAGAGGGTGCGCCCGGCTGCGCGCGCGGCGAGGGCGGCCGGCAATACGCCCTGCACGGGACGCACTGCGCCTGACAGCGCCAGTTCGCCCAGGCATTCGCATTCATCCAGAGAGTGAGCCGGTACCTGGCCGCTGGCCGCGAGAATCCCCAGGGCGATGGCGAGATCGAAGCGGCCGCCATCCTTGGGCAGGTCGGCGGGCGCCAGATTCAAGGTGATGCGTTTATTGGGAAACTCGAAGGCGGCGTTGAGAATGGCGCTGCGTACGCGATCCTTGCTCTCCTTGACCGCCGTTTCCGGCAGACCCACCAGCGTCAGGGAGGGCAGGCCATTGGCCAGGTGCGCTTCCACGGTGACGGCCGGTGCTTCGACGCCGACCTGGGCGCGGCTGTGGACGATGGCCAGGGACATGATCACTCCTTGATCAAGTGGGGTGCAGTGCCTGTAGGAGCGGCTTCAGCCGCGAAGCCCGATCGCGGCTGAAGCCGCTCCTACAACAAAACCTTAGTCTGCGGCAGTTAGCTTGGCTTCCAGTTCGGCGACCTTGGCTTCCAGCGCTTCGAGGCGAGCGCGGGTGCGGGCCAGGACCACCATCTGGCTGTCGAATTCGTCACGGCTGACCAGATCGAGCTTGCCAAAACCGCTCTGCAGCAAGGCTTTGAACTGCGCCTCCAGTTCGGCGCGCGGCAGCGGGCTGTCGCCGCTGAAAAGACGCGAGGCGTGGCTACTGAGAGTGTCGAGCAAGGCTTTCGGCGGCAGCATGATCAGGTTCCGTAAACAGACGGCCGGCAGTGTAGCACGCAGGTAGGTGCAGGGCGGCTGAGCGGCGGCTGCACGATTTTGAGCATTGCGCAATGTATCGATGCACCAAATTCGTGCGCCGCATTCGGCGTGAATGACCGGTCACTCTGGCTGGAAGCTGTTAAAGGCCTGATAGATAGCGCTTTTGCGTGAGCTGGCAAGCTTTCTGCTTAGACCCCAGCGACGCACGCACCGATGCAGTTCTGGTGCTGCAGGCGAAGCGGGGGAGTGTTTCGTCAGGAGCGGTTGGTGGGTATCGACCACGCCAGGCTGGAGCGGTCGGTGCATTACAAAAGCCAGACACTGCGCTTAGACTTGAGCCGGGTTCGCAATTCCTGGGGCAAGTCCACCTTACACGGGAGAAAGTTTCATGAAGCTAGTCACTGCCATCATCAAGCCGTTCAAGCTGGACGACGTGCGCGAGTCGCTGTCGGAGATCGGCGTGCAGGGCATTACCGTCACCGAAGTCAAGGGCTTCGGCCGCCAGAAAGGCCATACCGAGCTGTATCGCGGTGCCGAGTATGTGGTCGATTTCCTGCCCAAGGTGAAGATCGACGTGGCCATTGCTGACGATCAGCTCGATCGCGTGATCGAGGCCATCACCAAGGCTGCCAACACCGGCAAGATCGGCGACGGCAAAATTTTCGTAGTCAACCTGGAACAGGCGATTCGTATCCGTACCGGCGAAACCGATACCGACGCGATCTAACAAGCCTCCGAACCCCACGCCCCAGGAGTAAACCCATGACTCTGCGAACTTTCGCAGGGCTAGGAGCCCTTTTGTCCTCGAATTTCGGCCATGGGCTGTTTTCGAGGGCCAAAGCCGGAGCTGGCGATGCCTTCGCCGCTCTGCTGTGCCAGACCCTCTTGAGGTCTTGCGCTTGGCCTAGTGATGGGAATGCCTGGTCGCCTCATGGCGCAGGGGTTCCGGTGATCCAGTACGAGCGTGGCAACGACCTGTAAAGCATGCGGAACGCGTCCTGAGCCAACCTGGACGTTTCAACCGAACAGCGCACAACAAAAGCGCCGGCAAGAGGTGAAAAATGGATAACACAGCATTGACTGCATTGCAGTACGGCTTCGATACCTTCTACTTTCTGATCTGTGGTGCCCTGGTGATGTGGATGGCGGCGGGTTTTGCCATGCTCGAATCCGGCCTGGTGCGTGCCAAGAACACCACCGAGATCCTGACCAAGAACGTGGCGCTCTACGCCGTTGCCAGCGTCATGTACCTGGTGATCGGCTACCACATCATGTACTCCAGCCCGGAAGGCGGCATCCTGCCGAGCCTGGGCTTCCTGATCGGTGACGAAAACAGCGTCGACTCGGTACTTGCCGGTGGCGACGATGCACCTTACTACTCGGCCCGTTCGGACTTCTTCTTCCAGGTGGTGTTCGCCGCGACCTGCATGTCGATCGTTTCCGGTGCCGTTGCCGAGCGCATGAAACTGTGGGCATTCCTGGCGTTCGCCGTGGTCATGACCGGCTTCATCTACCCGGTTCAGGGCTTCTGGAAATGGGGCTCGGGCTTCCTCAACGAAGCGGGCTTCCTCGACTTCGCAGGTTCCGGCGTGGTTCACATGGCCGGTGCCACCGCTGCTCTGGCGGGTGTCCTGCTGCTCGGTGCACGCAAAGGCAAGTACGGCGCCAATGGCCAGGTCAACGCCATCCCGGGTGCCAACCTGCCGCTGGCGACGCTCGGCACCTTCATCCTGTGGATGGGCTGGTTCGGCTTCAACGGCGGCTCGCAGCTGAAGATGAGCACCATCGAAGATGCCAACGCCGTCGCTCAGGTGTTCGTCAACACCAACATGGCGGCAGCCGGTGGCCTGATTGCCGCGCTGATCGTTGCCCGCATCCTGTTCGGCAAGGCTGACCTGACCATGGCGCTCAACGGTGCCCTGGCTGGCCTGGTGGCCATCACTGCCGAACCGCTGACCCCGAGCGGCCTGCAGGCAACTCTGATTGGTGGCGTGGGTGGTGTGCTGGTGGTGTTCGCCATCCTCGGTCTGGACAAGCTGAAGATCGACGATCCGGTTGGTGCCATCTCCGTGCACGGTGTGGTCGGTATCTGGGGTCTGCTGGCTGTCTGCCTGACCAACAGCGATGCTTCGCTGGGTGCTCAGTTGCTGGGTATCGGCAGCATCTTCGCCTGGGTCTTCATCGCCAGCCTGATCGTGTGGAGCATCATCAAGGCGGTGATCGGTCTGCGCGTCAGCGAAGAAGAAGAATACGAAGGTGTCGATATCGCCGAGTGCGGTATGGAGGCCTACCCGGAATTCACCAACAAGTGATCCTCCGGTAAATCGCAAAGGGCGCCTTCGGGCGCCCTTTGTTTTTTCTGGCAGCACGCTAGAATGCGCGCGCTGGAGCCATCGAGAGTGAGAACGGCATGTGGCAGCAACGCATCATCAGCCTGCGTCCGCGTAAGCGCGGTTTTCATCTGGTGACCGAAGAGGTGCTGGCAGCATTGCCGGAACTGGCGCAGGTACGTGTCGGTCTGTTGCATCTGTGGCTGCAGCACACCTCGGCATCGCTGACGGTCAACGAGAACGCCGACCCCGCGGTACGCCGCGATTTCGAGCGTTTCTTCAATCGTCTGGTGCCGCAGGGTGAGGCGGGCTACGAGCACGATTACGAAGGGCCGGATGATTTGCCGGCGCACTTCAAGGGCAGCCTGCTGGGCTTTCAGCTACAGCTGCCGATACAGCAGGGACAGCTGGCGCTTGGTACCTGGCAGGGGATCTACCTCGGTGAGCATCGCGATCATGGCGGTGCTCGGCGAGTGGTGGCGACCTTGCATGGCGAGGCTATTTGAATTTTTTCCGGTCGAGCGGTGTACATCGCGCGACTGGGCTATAACTAACCTGCTTTTCGCAAGTCATGAGGTTGAACATGAGCGACGAAGACCTGGAACAAGACGACCTGGAAGGGGCTGACGAGGACGATGGTGAGGAGCTGGCTGCTGCCGACGACGGCGACAGCGGCGACGATGAAGGCGATGGTGCGGTCGTAGCCAGCGGCAAGAAGAGCAAGGCCAAAGCCGTTGAAGTCGATGAGCTGCCCAGCATCGAAGCCAAGCAGAAGGAGCGTGATGCCCTGGCGCGTGCCATGGAAGAATTTCTCTCCCGTGGTGGCAAGGTGCAGGAGGTGGAGCCCAACGTGGTCGCCGACCCACCCAAGAAGCCCGACAGCAAATACGGCAGCCGCCCCATCTGAGGACGGCTCGCTGCAAGGAACCCGCCCCTGTGGCGGGTTTTTTGTTGCCTGCCATCCCGGGTTGCCAGCCTTCGGGAATTGCTCTCTCAGGGGGGGGGTGTCGCGTAGGGTGCGCCGCGCGCACCGATCTTGTCGTATATCAGGCGGTGCGCGCAGCGCACCCTACGGCGTTTAGCGCGTCCAGCTGGAAAGTAGCGCTGGCAACTCGGCCAGGCTGGTGATCTGCGCGTCCGGCGTGGTTTCGCCTTCCCAGGTGCGCCCTTGCGGGTTGAACCAGATCGCGCGCATGCCGGCGGCCTGGGCACCGGCAATGTCGTCGCTGGGATGATCGCCGATGTGCACGGCGCGCTCGGCCGCCACGCCACCTGCGCGGCTGAGGGCTTCACGGAAGGGCTTCGGGTCGGGTTTGCCGATGCCCAGTTCTTCTGCGCACAAGGCGAACTGGAAGTAGTCCGACAGGCCCAGGCGACGCACATCGGCATTGCCGTTGGTGATCACGCCGAGCATGAAGCGCTCGGCCAAGGCTTCCAGCGTCGGGTGTACCTCGGTGAACAGTTCGACCTGATGGCGGGCGCTGAGAAAGACCTGGAATCCCGCTTCAGCCAGCGTCTGCGCCTCGCTGTGCGGGTAGCCGGCGTCCTCCAGGGCGTGAAACAGAATGCGCCGGCGCAGCTCGCTTAGGCGATGCTTGAGCATCGGCTCGGCGTCGAGCAGACGGCTACGCACCGCCCATAGATGCTCGACCGGCACCGCGCCCAGGCGCGGCGCATGCAGGGCCAGCCAATTGCGCAGGGCGGCTTCGGCATCCTGCATCACCGGGGTGACGTCCCACAGGGTGTCGTCGAGGTCGAAGGTGATCAGTTCAATGCTCATTCGGAATCGCCTTTGCGCTTGGCACGTGGATGGGCCTGGTCGTAGACGTTGGCCAGGTGCTGGAAGTCCAGGTGGGTGTAGATCTGCGTGGTGGCGATATCGGCGTGGCCGAGCAGCTCCTGCACCGCACGCAGATCCTGCGAAGACTCCAGCATATGACTGGCGAAACTGTGGCGCAGCATGTGTGGATGCAGGTGTTGGCCCAGCTCGCGCACGCCGGCCTGGCGCACGCGCAGTTGCACGGCCCGTGGTCCCAGGCGGCGGCCCTGTTGGCTGATGAACACCGCGCCATCGCAGGGGTTGGCCTGCTTGCGCAGCGGCAACCACTGCTCCAGCGCTTGTCGCGCCATGCTGCCGACCGGCAGCTTGTTGTCGCTGAACAGGATCAGGCCGACGAAGGGCACCTGGA
>CAMPIF010000070.1 GCA_946886245.1 Ectopseudomonas composti
GCGTGGCGTGACCATGATGGGTAGCACCGTGGTGCTGATGGTTGCCCGCGGCGACCAGGGCTTGTGCCTGTGGGCCGGCGACAGTCGCCTGTACCGGCTGCGGGCAGGCGAGCTGCAAGCAGTTTCCCGTGACCACAGCTATGTGCAGGACCTGCAGGACAGCGGCCTGCTCAGCGAAGCCGAGGCGCGCCTGCACCCGCGCGCCAACGTCGTCACCCGCGCGGTGGGCGTGCAGGACCAACTGGAGCTCGCCTGCAGCGTCTTCGACATCCAACCGGGCGACACCTGGCTGCTGTGCAGCGACGGCCTTACCCGCACGGCCGAAGACCACGAGATCCGCGATGTGCTGGCGCACAACGACCCCTATCAGGTGGTGCGCAGCCTGGTCCATCTGGGCCTGACACGCGGCGCACCCGACAACATCACCGCCATCGTCATCAAGGCGAGCGAGCCCGTCTCATGGACCTGAATATTCCCGGTTTCGACATCGACAGAATGATTGGCGAAGGCGCCATGGCCACCGTCTACCTGGCGCTGCAACGCTCCCTCGAGCGCAAGGTGGCCTTGAAGATCATGGCCCCGGCGCTGGCGGCCGACGCCTCGTTCTGCGAGCGCTTCCTGCGTGAGGGCAAGACCCTGGCGCGCCTGGCGCATCCGCATATCGTCACCGTGCACGACATCGGCAATGCCGGCGAGCACTACTACATGGCCATGGAGTACCTGCCCAACGGTACCCTGAGTGAGCGTATCGCCGCTGGCCTGAGCCCCGAGCAGGGCTTGCAGTACATCCGCCAGATCGCCTCGGCGCTGGGTTATGCCCACAGCCAGGGGCTGATCCACCGCGACGTGAAACCGGCCAACATCCTCTTTCGCGCCGACGGTACGGCGGTGCTGTCGGACTTCGGCATCGCCAAGTCACTCGACGACCGTACCCAGTTCACCCAGGTCGGTTTCGCCGTCGGCACACCCAACTACATGAGCCCCGAGCAGGCGCGCGGGCTGGATATCGACGGCCGCGCCGACCTCTACGCGCTGGGCGTCGTGCTCTACGAAATACTGGTCGGTGAGCTGCCGTACATGGGCACCGACGCACTGTCCACGGCACTGGCACACCTGACTCAGCCGTTACCGGATCTGCCGCTGCAGCACAGCCGTTATCAGACCCTGCTGCAGCGCCTGCTGGCGAAGAACCCGGATGAGCGTTTCAACAATGCCGGGGAACTGCTGGCCGCGCTCGATGCCCAGCCAGCACCCGACTCGGATGCCACCCTGATCCGTCCGGCGTTCACCCAGCAAGCCACACTGGGCGCGCCTTCGACCAGTGAGCTGGGGGAGCTGCAACCGGTATCCATCGAGATTCCACGCAGTACGCCGGCCCCGGCGCCAACCGTGGCACCCGCACCGACTGCCGCTGCCAGCAGCGCAGCGCCACGACCGTCCACTGCCAGCAAGGGGCCACGCATGGCGCTGCTGGCGGTTGCCGTGGCTGCTGCGCTGGGCCTCGGTGGCGGCGCCTACTGGTGGCTCGGCCAGCCATCCGCCGTGGTGGCTTCGGATAGCTCGCCGCAAGACAACGGGCAGGTCGCAGCTGTCGCGCCACTGGCTGACGATACGGGTGAGGCCGGCGAGCGGCCGCTGCTGATGCCGGGCAAGACAACGCTCTACCAACGCATCCTGGCCAAGCCCGGGGCGCAGCTGTTGAGTGCTCCGGGCGCCGCCACCGGCGAAGCATTACCGGCCTTCTCGGTGCTCTATGTATATGCCCGGCGCAACCAGGACGGCCAGTCCTGGATGCAGGTCGGCGCAGCCAGCGATGGCCGCGTGCAAGGCTGGATCGCCGCCGAACAGGCTACCGACTGGAAACAGAGCCTGGTGCTGAAGTTCACCGAGCGTTCCGGGCGGGCGCCGGTGCTGTTCATGCAACAGGCCTCCGACGTCGAGCGCCTGATCGACCGCACCAGCCAGGCGCGCGAGCTACTGATGCAGGCACAGAACGACCCCGAACAGGTGCCACAGGTGGTGGCACTGGAGCCGACGAGCAGTGCGGTTCCGCAGGAGCAGTTCTACCTGATGCCGATCTTCGACTTCCGCGAAACCTTCGATGCCGACGGTCAACCGGTGCAGTTGCTCAACATCGCCTCGATCGACCCCGGCAGCGCCGCCCAGAGCCCTGCCGACAAGCCGATCGCTGCCAACGACTCGGGTTTCCGTACCGGCATCGTGCTGGTGGTCGACACCTCGGTGTCGATGCAGCCTTACATCGACCGCGTGCGCCAGGTGGTCAGCGAGCTGCAGAGTCAGCTGCAGGCGCGCGGTGAGCTGGACAACGTCAGCTTCGGCCTGGTCGGTTATCGCAACAGCACGTCGCGCACACCGGGCCTGCAGTATCTGAGCAAGACCCTGGTCAGCCTGCAGGAGGGCAGTGATCCGCAGCGTTTCCTGCGCGCTGCCGAACAGGTTCAGGCGACCACGGTATCCAGCCACTCCTTCAACGAAGACGCCTTCGCCGGCGTCATGCAAGCCGTAGAAGGCATGGACTGGTCGAGCTATGGCGGCCGCCTGATCCTGCTGGTCAGCGATGCCGGCGCGCTGCGCAAGAACGACCCTTACAGCAGCACCTCGATGAACGAGGCCGAGGTGCGCCAGGCGGCGCTGAGCAAGCAGATCAAGATCTTTGCCCTGCACCTGCGCACCCCAGCCGGCAAGGCCAACCACGCCTCGGCCGAGCTGCTGTATCGGGTGCTGACGGCCGACAGCAACCCGCAGATCGGCGACCTCTACGTCTCGGTGCCGGGCGGTGATGTCCAGGCCTTCGGCGAGCGCGTGCGCGAGATCGGCTCGACCTTCGCCGAACTGGCGCAGCAGGTTCGCGCGCAGCAGGCGCCCGTCACCCCGCAACTGGCCGCAGGTGCCAATCTGGCGGCCAAATCGCAGGCCATCGGCTACGCCATGCACATGGATTTTCTCGGTCGCCGCAGCGCCAGCCAGGCGCCGCAGCTGGTCAGCGCCTGGACCGCCGACCGCGACCTGAGCAACCCGAGCCTGCCGACACTGCAGGTGTGCGTGATGCTGACCAAGCTGCAGCTCAACGACCTGCAGCAGTCGCTCAAGCTGATCGTCGACGCCGCGCGCAAGACCAAGACCTCGCCGGCCGACTTCTTCAGCGAGATAGCCAGCGCCAGCGCCTACATGAGTCGCGACCCCTCGGCGCTGCGCCAGGGAGCCAATCTGGCGCAGAGCGGTGTGCTCGGCGAGTACCTCGACGGCCTGCCGTATCGCAGCAAGGCGCTGAGCATGAGCCAGGACCTCTGGCTGTCGCTGTCGGTGGCCGAGCAGGAGGACTTCATCGACGAGCTGGAGTCGAAGATTCGTCTCTACGAAACCTTCCACAACGACATGGCCAACTGGGTGCGCTTCGGCAACGCCGAACCCGGCGACGCCCTGTACCGTGTACCGCTGTCGACGCTGCCATGATGATTCGCCTGCAGCAGGTCCTCAAGCAACGTGGCCAGGGCGCACAGCGCTACAGCCTGGCCATCGAGCAGTTGCAGTTGGAGGCCGGCGCGCAGGTGGCCCTGGTTGGCCCCAGCGGCTGCGGCAAGAGCACCTTGCTCGATCTGCTGGCCCTGGTGCTGGCACCGGATGCTGCCGAAACCTTCAACCTCGAGTTGCCCGGCTCGGTCAGCGATATCGCCGGATTGTGGCGACAGGGCCGGCACAGCCAGCTGGCACAGCTGCGCAGCCACTATCTGGGTTACGTGCTGCAGGCTGGCGGGCTGCTCGGCTTTCTCGATGTGCGCCGCAATATCGCTCTGCCCCGGCAATTGCTCGGCATGGCAGACAGCGGGCAAGTCCTGCGTCTGGCACAGGCGCTGGATGTGCAGGAGCAGCTGGATAAATATCCCGCGCAGTTGTCGATCGGCCAGCGCCAACGGGTCAGCTGTGCACGGGCGTTGGCTCACGGGCCGCAATTGCTGCTGGCCGACGAACCCACTGCGGCGCTGGACCCACTCAATGCCGAACGGGTCATGCAGTTGCTGCTCGCTCAGGCCACGGAAACCGGCGCAACCTGCGTGGTGGCGACTCACGACGAGGCGCTGGCGCAGCGCGCCGGCCTGACCGTCCTGCGCATGAACTGCCGGCGCGACGCCGACGGCGGTGTCAGCGCTCATCTGGAGCAGATCGCCTGATGCGCCCGCTGCTGATCGCCGGGCTGGCCTGGCAGGACTATCGTCGCGAGGCGCGCCTGTCGGCGTGCAGCGTGCTGGCCCTGGTGGCGGTGATCGCGCCACTGCTGGTGCTGTTCGGCCTCAAGCACGGCCTGGTCGGCAGCCTTGCCGAGCGCCTGCAACGCGACCCTGCCGTGCGCGAAATCATTCCGCTGGGCGGCACGCGCCTGCAGGCAGACTTCATCGCAGCACTGGGGCAACGCGCGGACGTCGCCTTCGCCATCCCACGTACCCGGCAGATCGCCGCCACCAGCGAATTGCAGGTCGCGCCAGGAGAAGCGAGGGTAAACGTGGAAATGCTGCCGACGGCAGCAGGCGATCCGTTGTTGCAGGACCTGCCGGTGCCGCAGACGCTGCAACAGGTGGTGCTCAGTCATAGCGCTGCCGAGAAGCTCGGCGTCACGCCAGGCAGCCAGCTGCAGGCACGCTTCGGCCGCCAGCGTGGCGGCGACCTGCAGTGGCAACAGACCACCCTGCAGGTCCTGGCTGTGTTGCCGCTGACGGCCTTCGAGCGCGACGCGCTGTTCGCGCAGGCGGCGCTGCTGGAAGCCGTCGAGGATTATCGCGACGGTCTGTCAGTGGCAGCACTGGGCTGGCCGGGCGCGCCGGCGACACAGGCGCCGCGCATCTATCCCGGTTTTCGTCTGTACGCGCGCGCGCTGGATGACGTCGAAGCGCTGCGCCAGTACCTGGCCGCACAGCAGGTGCAGGTCGTCACCCAGGCAGCGCAGATCGCCCAGGTGCAGGCACTGAGCCGCAACCTCGACTTGCTGTTCTGGCTGATCACCACCCTGGCGCTGGGCGGCGCGGTGGCAGCCATCAGTGCCGCCGCCCTGGCCGCCGTCGAGCGCAAGCAACGTGAACTGGCCGTGTTGCGTCTGCTGGGCTTCGGCAGCGGCGCGCTGCTGCTGTTCGTGGTTCTCCAGGCGCTGTACAGCGGCCTGTTCGCCAGCGTCCTGTCGGCCCTGCTGTACCGATTGGCGGAGGGCGGTCTCAACCATCTTTTCGTGCAGGTGCCGGGCGATTACGCCAGTCGTCTGCTGCCCGAGCATTACCTGGTGGCCCTCGCTGCCGTTCTGCTGGCCAGCGCGCTTGCCGCTGCGCTGGGAGGCATGCGCGTGGCCCGGATCGACGCCTCTCAAGGAATTCGTGATGTCTGACAGTCGTTTCGCTGCCTCCGCCCTGATACTCGCCACGCTCGCGCTGACGGCCTGCTCGCCGGGCGATGAGCCACCAGCGGCGAACACACCCGCCACATCTGCGCAGTCCGAAGCTGAGGCTCCCCGCGAGCTCGATGCGGAGCAATTGGCCAGACTGGACAACCCCAAACCGTTACCCGGCGACGTCAGCCTGCCGCTGCCCTGTGGCGGTGAAATGTTGTTCCGCCATGTCTATGTACTCACCCAGGGCAGCCTGGACGACCGCGAAGTCAGCCTGGGCTATCCGTTCAGCGAAGGTGAGGCTGGCTACAAGCAATCCTTCATCTCCGGCTATCGCCGCGACTTCATCAACGGCCAGTTCAGCCTGCAGGACCTGGCGCCGCAGTGGCAGAAGCAGATCGCCGAGCGCCTGCCCAGGATCGACGCCGGCAGCCCGCTGAAACCGATGATGTATTTCATCGGCAAGTACGAGGTCACTGCTCGTCAGTATGCTCAGGTCATGGCCCAGGCTCAGGCGCTGGCCAGTGGCGAGCCTGCACCCGCTTGCGCGCCGGTCACCGATATGAGCGGGCGACTGCCGCAGGTGAAGCTGTCGCGTTTCGAGGCAGAGCGTTTTGCAGCGGTCTACAGCGCCTGGCTGCTGGCCAATCACCGTGATCTGCTACCCGTGAGCGGCAGAGGCAGCAAGGCAGAAGAGGGCGGCGCAGCGTTCGTCCGTCTGCCCACCGAAGTGGAATGGGAGTTCGCTGCCCGGGGCGGCTCGCAGGTCAGCCGCCAGGAGCTGGAAGGGCGGCTTTTCCCGCGTCCGGTCGAGGGCAGTGACGATGATGGCCCGCTGGCTAACTGGGCCGTGTTCAACCAGGTGGCCGGCGGGACCGGACAGGCGCCCCGACTGATGCCGATCGGCACCAGGCAGGCCAACCCGCTGGGGTTGTTCGACGTGATCGGCAACGCCGCCGAGATGGTGCAGGAGTCCTTCCAGCTGGTCAGTGCCGGGCGCCGCCAGGGCACCTATGGCGGCTTCGTGGTCAAGGGTGGCAACTACCTGGAAGGCGAGGGCACGCTGTTCACCGGCATGCGCCGCGAGTACCCGCTGTTCGGTGCAGATGGCAGCGAGCAGCGTAACGAGACCACCGGGTTTCGGGTAGCCATCGGCGCCTTGTCCGCCC
The DNA here is from genome assembly GCA_946886245.1 of Ectopseudomonas composti. The sequence goes on from CAMPIF010000070.1 coordinate 6,559, forward strand.
CGCGCTCGCGCTACGACGAGCTGTTCGCTCAATGGCAGAAACAGGGACGCCTGGCTGGACTGACCGATGATATCGGCGATGCGGAGGACCCGACGCAACGCCTGGACAGCATCATCGCCGGCGCTACCGACCCACGCCTGCAGGCCGAGCTCGGGCTGGTCAATGAAGAGCTCAAGCGTAACGTCTCGCTGATCGCCCGCCAGCGCGAGGAGGCCGCTGGCAACCTGATCCAGTCTGCCGCCCTGGTGGCGGAGACCATCAACAACTACAACATCCGCCTGACCAACCTGCGCAAGAGTCAACGCCAGGCGCAGCAGAACAATGACGCCGCCTCGGCGCAGATATTGAGCGGCGCCATTGATAACGGCACCAAAGCGCTCAACGGCGCCGTGGCGATCTACATCGACAACATGGCCAGCGGCACCCGTTACACCAACAGGGTGATCCAGGTGCAGTTCCAGCGCATCAAGGAAGAACTCGCGCGCAAGCCTGTGATCGGCAACAGCCTGGTCAACCGCGCCACCCTGTTCGTCAATCACGTCGCGCTGTACCGCGCCCAACAGCGTGCCAATCCGGCCGAGATCCTCAAACAGTTGCTGGAAACGCAAGCGGTACCGCAACCGTGAGTACGCCAGCCATTGCCGCCAAACATCAATCAACCACAAGCAGAGAGAGCCTAGCTATGCGTCCATCCACAACGAACCTCACCTCGCAATCTCGTAGCCGCGTCATGACACTCGCCGCTATCGGTTTTGCCTCGATGACCGTACTGGTCAGCGGCTGCTCCACCTCCGCCGTCAACCGTGTCGGTAAAACCACCGAGGTCACCTATTACCCAAGCTGCTACCAACCCGTTCAGCACCTGCGCGATACCGACTCCAACATGACTCGCTCGATCGCTACCGGCGCCGTGCTGGGTGCAGTCGGCGGCGCCTTGACTGGCGCGTTGACTGCCGACAAGGAAGATCGCTCGCGCAACGCTGCCATCGGCGCCGCCGGCGGTGCCCTGATCGGTGGCGCAGCGGCCTATTACACCTCCAAGCAACAGCAGATCAGCGACGACCGCCAGCGCATCGGCTCCTACTCCACCGACATCAATGCCAGTGCCAGCACCTTCGACCGCAGCATCGCCTACGCCGAAGCCTCGCAGAGCTGCTATCAGAAAGAGTTCACCAGCCTGCTGGAGCAGCGTAAGTCCGGCGCGATCAACGATGTAGAAGGGCGCAAGCGTCTGGCCGAAATCATTGCCGGCCTGAACGAGTCCAACGACCTGATCACCGCCGTCAACGGCAAGGCGGGTGAGAACCTGAGCAACTACACCCAGGCTTACGAGGCTGACCTGAAGAACGTCGGCGTCGAGCGCGCCGAAGTGACCACGGTCGCCAAGGCCCCTGCCAACAAGCCGGTCAAGCAGACCAAGGTGCCTACCGAAGCAGTCAATACCGAGCGCGTTCTGCAGCAGGCCGAAGCCAAGCAGAGCAAGAGCCAGCAGGTGGCTGTAGCCGGTAGCAACCAGGTCAACAGCATGTGCAGCAACCCGGATATGGGCGACTGGGCACCGATTCCCTGCCCGAACGTCTGAGTCCTTGCGGATGATTGACTGAGCAGACGCGCCGCTGGTCCGCCCTTTCCGGGCGGAGCAGCGGCTATCGGAGTTTCTACCAAGGAGGGCAAATGTCCGACTACCTGATCGGGTTGAGAAACACCCCTTCACAGGTCATGGCGCGACAGCGCATCGAAGCCATGATCGACCTGCGCAAACTCTACACAGCCATCGATGCCGACCCCGCCATCTCCGGAGCTGGGGTGGTGTACATCGATGCCAATTTCAACGTGGTGACCCTGCGCGAGTTCACCCCGATCTGCAGCATCAGGCCCAAGCGCATCATCATTCGTGAAGCCCAGCGCAATGTCTCGCCGCAGCAGTTCGTCCAACAGGTGCAATCCAATCCACGCGAGTCGCGGCTGGTTGCAGAGAGCGTCAACACCAGCCTGGCCTGTGCCGGCGCGGTGCTGGGCTGGATCGCGATCATCGGTGGCACGGCCATCGTGCCGTTTACGGGTGGGGCGAGTCTGGTGATCACGGCTATCGGCGTAAGCGCAGCGGCGGCAGGAACCGCGCAGTGCGGTATCGGTGCCATGCGCGTCATCAACGAAGTTAACGACCCGTCACGCAACGACGAACTGGACAGCGAAGAGTGGTACCAGAACATGTCCACGGCCTTGGATGTCGTTTCCCTGGCCGGCGTTGGCGCAACGGGGGCAACCATCGTGCGCGTGATGAACATGCGCAGAGCCATGACCGGGCGTAGCTGGCATCAGAGCCTCAGAGGGCTGAGCCGTCAGGAGCGTAGGCGCTTGACCAGCGAAATCCTGGAAAACCGCAATCCGGCGCTGACACCAGCATTGCGTAAGGCCCTGCAACACAGTGGTGAGCTTCCCAAACGTTTCACTACCAGTGAAATCTCTTCATCGCTGGCGATCAACATCAGAGATGCACTGAGCGTCGGTACCGGCCTGCTCGGCAGCAACATGGTACAGACCTACGCCATTGGACTTTACGAGGAGCTGAGTGAGTGAAACCGGGCCTGGACTTCCTGTCGATATTGCGGCGGCATTTTCCGATATTCATCGGCGCCTTTTATCTTGCCCTTTTTGCCTTGGCTATAAGCCTTTACCTGCTACTCGAACTGTATCCACCTGCTCGGGCAGACTACGGCGCCTACATGGTCCTGGCTAACCTCGGCATGTCGGTTTACCTATGCGCCGCCAACTTTCTGGTGATTCGCGGTCGCCCATGGGCGGTGTGGCTGATCGTCGCAGCTATGGCGGTCTGCATACTGGTGGTCGTCGGACACTGGGGCAGGCGCGCACCTGATCTGCTGTATTCCATCGGTCTGTTGCTGCCGTTGGCTACCTTGCTGACCCTCAACAGCAAGCGCTACCGCACCATGCTGACGGCCATGGTGGAAGTACGCGGTCAGCGCGCGGCGTGGCGTGAAGGCGAGAAGAAGCGGCGACGCTAGGTGGCCAGCCATAGCCATGAGCCTTCCTCCACTAGAGTGCTCGAATTGCCCCCTTGAGTATGCTTTTCTGGTTTGAAAACAGCGGCGCAGCCGTTGTTAAGGACAGCGGGGCATCAGCACTCATCGCGTTCAGTATGAAGCAGGCAGGCCATTATTTAAGCCGCTCAGCAGCTTTGCGATAAGCCTGCTCACGGTCACGTCGATCCACCGCGACGACGAAGACCACAACCTCATGATCGATTACCTGATACACCAGACGGTAACCACTGCTGCGGAGTTTGATCTTGTAGCAATCCGGCAGCGAATGGAGCCGGTTGGCTTCAATTCGCGGATTGAGCAACACCTCAGCGAACTTTTTCTTGAGCTGCTGGGGACAATGTTTCCCAGCTTCTGCCATTCCTTCAGTGCCCGCGCATCGAATTCAAGGCTATAGGTCATCCAGCGCAACCTTCACGCGCTGGGGAGCGGCCAGGCGCTCACGAACCGTGGCAATTAACGCTTCATCTTCCTCGGTCATTAGCACTGGGCGAAATGGCAGCTGTCCGCGCTCGGCCACATACTGCAAAGCTTGGCGCATCAGCTCAGAAGGGGTGACACCGAGCTTTTCCAGTTCACGGTAAGCCCGCTCTTTCAGTTCATCATCGATACGGATGTTGATAGAGGCCATTGGGCTGACTCCTGTAATGACATTCGTCATTACGATGACAGTCTTGTATGACGCTGGCAATCATTCATCGATATTTCGCTTGGACGCTCCGCCCCCGATACAGGCGAAGCCACAGAGTTGTCTGGGCTCAATAAAAACCCCGGCACGAGGCCGGGGTTGGGTATTTCAGCGATGCCACGCGGGGCGCATCAGAAGTCCAGGTTCGACACCGCCAGGGCATTGGACTCGATGAAGTCGCGGCGCGGCTCCACGGCGTCGCCCATCAGGGTATTGAAGATCTGGTCGGCGGCGATGGCATCTTCGATGGTCACCTTGAGCATGCGGCGCACTTCCGGGTCCATGGTGGTTTCCCACAGCTGATCCGGGTTCATCTCGCCGAGACCTTTGTATCGCTGGATGCTGTGACGCTTGGTGCTTTCGTTCATCAACCAGTCCAGCGCTTCCTTGAAGGTGCTGACCGGTTTCTTGCGCTCGCCACGCTGCACGTAGGCGCCTTCTTCCAGCAGGTTGTTCAGCTGATCACCCAGGGTGGTGACCGTCTTGTAATCGTTGCTGGCGAAGAAGTCGCGGTTGAAGGTGGTGTAGCTGGAAAGCCCGTGAGATTTCACTTCCACTTCCGGCAGCCACAGGTGGCGTTCACGATCTTCGCGAAGACTGGCACTGTAGGTCTGGCCAGACTTCTCGGTAGTCTTCAGACGTGCCGCAAAGCCTTCCAGCCAGTTCTGCATGAAGACCTGGTCAGCGAGCTGCTCCACCGAAATACGGGGCAGATAGACGAAGTGTTCGGTGATGTCCTTGGGATAAACACGCGACAGGCGGTCCAGGGTCTTCATCACGCCACGGTATTCGCCGACCAGCTTCTCCAACGAGCTGCCAGAAAGACCTGGGGCGTTCTCGTTGACGTGCAGGCTGGCGTCTTCCAGGGCCGACTGGGTCATGTATTCATCCATGGCCTCGTCGTCCTTGATGTACTGCTCCTGCTTGCCTTTCTTCACCTTGTACAGCGGCGGCTGAGCGATATAGATGTAGCCACGCTCGACCAGCTCCGGCAGCTGGCGGAAGAAGAAGGTCAGCAGCAGGGTACGGATGTGCGAACCGTCGACGTCAGCATCGGTCATGATGATGATGTTGTGGTAGCGCAGCTTGTCGATGTTGTATTCATCACGACCGATACCGCAGCCGAGCGCGGTGATCAGCGTGCCGACTTCCTGAGAGGAAATCATGCGGTCGAAGCGCGCGCGTTCGACGTTGAGGATCTTGCCCTTGAGCGGCAGGATGGCCTGGGTCTTGCGGTTACGGCCCTGCTTGGCAGAACCACCCGCGGAGTCACCCTCCACGATGTAGAGTTCGGACAGTGCCGGGTCTTTTTCCTGGCAGTCAGCCAGCTTGCCGGGGAGGCCGGCGATGTCCAGCGCACCTTTACGGCGAGTCATCTCACGCGCTTTACGGGCCGCTTCACGGGCACGAGCGGCATCGATCATCTTGCCGACCACGGCCTTGGCTTCGTTGGGGTTCTCCAACAGGAAGTCGGAGAAGTACTTGCCCATTTCCTGCTCGACCGCGGTTTTCACCTCGCTCGATACCAGCTTGTCCTTGGTCTGCGAGCTGAACTTCGGGTCCGGCACCTTGACCGAGATGATCGCAGTCAAGCCTTCGCGGGCATCGTCACCGGTGGTGGCAACCTTGAACTTCTTCGCCAGGCCTTCGGACTCGATGTAGTTGTTCAGGTGACGGGTGAGGGCGGAACGGAAACCAGCCAGGTGCGTGCCACCGTCTCGCTGCGGAATGTTGTTGGTGAAGCAGAGCAGGTTCTCGTTGAAGCTGTCGTTCCACTGCAGGGCCACTTCGACACCAACGCCGTCTTCTTCGCGCTGGATGTTGAAATGGAATACCTGGTTGACCACCGTCTTGTTGGTGTTCAGGTATTCGACGAAGGCTTTCAGGCCACCCTCGTACTTGAACAGCTCTTCCTTGCCGGTGCGCTCGTCGCGCAGCAGGATGCCCACACCGGAGTTGAGGAAGGACAGTTCGCGCAGGCGCTTGGCCAGGATATCCCAGCTGAAGTGGATATTGGCGAAGGTCTCTTCGGACGGTTTGAAGTGGATCTGCGTGCCGGTACCGTCGGTGTCACCGACAGCGGCCAGAGGCGCTTGCGGTACACCGTGGACGTAGGTCTGTTCCCAGATCTTGCCGCTACGGCGGATGGTCAGCACCAGCTCCTTGGAGAGGGCGTTCACCACCGAGACACCCACGCCGTGCAGGCCGCCGGATACCTTGTAGCTGTTGTCGTCGAACTTTCCGCCAGCGTGAAGCACGGTCATGATGACCTCGGCCGCCGAAACGCCTTCTTCCTTGTGCATGTCGACCGGAATACCACGGCCATTGTCACGCACGCTGATCGACTCATCCGGGTGAATGGTGATGGTGATTTCGCTGCAATAGCCTGCCAGCGCTTCGTCGATCGAGTTGTCGACCACCTCGAACACCATGTGGTGCAGACCACTACCATCGTCAGTGTCACCGATGTACATCCCGGGACGTTTGCGTACGGCGTCCAGTCCTTTCAGCACCTTGATGCTGGAGGAGTCGTACGTTTGGTTCTCGCTCATGCCTTCACTCCCGATGGTCTTGGGTCTGGGTGATACGGCCATGTTCCACGTGGAACATGGC
>CAMPIF010000071.1 GCA_946886245.1 Ectopseudomonas composti
ACCTCACCGGCCAACTCCTTGACCACATCGGCGATCAGCTCCAGATCCCCCGTATGACTGACCCCCCCTGCCCAACCGACGCGAGGCTTGCGCCCACGTCGACGCTGAGTGGTCAGGTTCTGCCACCACTCGCGCGGCAATCGGTTTTCGATCACCCGGATATCGGCGTGCAAGCCCGAGAAGGCATCAGCCAATGCCTCGGTGGACACCACGAAACGGTCAACGAACCCCAGACCCTTACGCAGCGATTTCAGCACATCTCTGGGCATATGCTCGCGGTGCAGGCTCTTCATCGGCAGATTCGGCAGGTAATCATCCAGCTCGTAGACCTTGAACGCTCGCGACAGCGTCTTGATCCTGCGCATGGCTTCCAGACGCTCGTCTCCCAGCTGGCGCTGAAGCACCAGTACATCAGGGTCGTAACGCGCAAGATCAGCCACCTGCAGGAGCCCATCGGAAAGCATGCCGTCGATCAGACCCGCATCGCGCATCGCCTCGAATGGCTTGATGACCCTGTAGTTGCCGCACCCCCAGGGGTCAGCCGGGTGAGCAAGCACGACGGGCAGTGGACGCCAGCTATCCAGCGGACGCCAGGTCAGCTGCGCGTCGGCTTCCAGAGCAAATCCGGCTCCGCTCAATGAAAGGTTGCGGTTGTAGGCAGGATCGGCGGCGATCAACGGCAACCATTTGGCATACATGGCATCCTGCTCGGCAACGAAGCGCTTGCGCTTGGCCTCCTGAGCGGCCGGATCGACCCTGGTCTGGCTGACGCTGCCCTCGTGCATCACGACGGCGTGCGGCGTCCATACCGTGAGGTAGCCGGCCTCACGCGTCTTCAGGCAAAGATCGACGTCGTTGTAGGACACCTTGAAGGCTTGCTCATCGAGCCCGCCCACTTCTTCGTAGAGGGACTTGCGGATCATCAGGCAGGCTGCCGTCACTGCGCTGTAGTTCTGATCAACCTGCAGCCGTTGCATATATCCCGGCGCATCCATGGCCTCGCCAATGAAGGGGTGATCTGCAGGTCCACGCAGGCCGAGAACAACCCCGGCATGCTGGATGCGGCCATCCGGATAGAGCAGCTTGGCACCGACCACACCGACTTCCGGACGCTGCGCGTGATTGAGCATGGCATCGAGCCAATCCTCACGCAGGATGGCCGTATCGTTGTTGAGCAGCACCAGGTACTCGCCGCGTGCGGCCTGGGCCGCCATATTGTTGATGGCCGAATAATTGAACGGATACGGGTAGCGCAAGACCCGCACCAACGACTCGCCCCAGCTTTCCACACCAGCCAGCCAGGCCTGCGCCTCGGACGTCTGGCTGTCGTTGTCGACTATCAGAACCTCATAGTTCGGGTAGCGCGTTTTCTCCAACAGGCTTTCCACGCAGCGCTGCAGAATCGGCAACTGATCCTTGGTGGGGATGATGATCGACACCAAGGGCTGCACCGAGTGACCGTAATCGATGCGGTAGCGCCCCGGCATATGGGGTTTCAGCGAAGCCTGGTAGCCACGCAATGCCAAGTGACGCAACAGGGTGGCGCGTTCGCACTCATTGTCCTGCAGCCTGGGCGCCTCGGCCACGACCAGGGCCTCATCGATATGACCAAGACCGGCCATGCCGCCCTGCTCGATCAACCTCAGCAGCAAGTCGAACTCCACGGCCTGATCGAACATCGGATCAAAACCACCCGCAGCAATCAGAGCGTCGCGCCGAAAGAACCAGTGACGCGCCATTAGCGCTGGAAAACTGAGCAGCATGTCCAGATTGAAGTCTGGCCTGAAGCAGGCACCCAGCGTGCCATCCGACAATCGCTGGATCTCATCGCCGTACACCGCAAGGCAATCTGCGGGCGCGACACTCAACTCCAGTGCAGCCATGGGCAGGCCGCTGTCGGTAAGGGTTTCTCCAGCGCGGAGCAACATCAGCCAATCACAGGTATCGGCCTGGACCAGTTCGTTGAGAAGCCCGATGGCATTGCGGCCGGCTGTGTCGAAGAACTGCACCCCGAGCACATCATGCTGGACAGGCGCTCCTGCAGCGCTCAGAACGACAATCCTGGGCACCAACTGGGTAAAGACTGCACGGCTCAAACTGCCGAGGGTATTCGCCAGGCCATCGGCATCTTCGCTCGGATCAAGTACGTAGAACGTGAATGCTGGGGTTCTGTACTTGTTAAAACGCTCATTTATCAACTGCACCTGACTCGGCGTGAAAGCCCGCTGAGCAAGCCATTGTTCGATGACTTCCGTTCCTTTTCCTCGAGCAGGCCCCGGCCCCATGCCGGAGCTGGATCGCCTCGATCCGGGCAGGTCTACCCTCCCCGCAGCCGTCAACTGCTCGCTCCATCGTGTCAGTTCATCAGAGTCGGTCTGCTGGGCGAGCAGTCGAGTCAGTTCGCGATGGAAAGGGTACTGTTCGAATGCCGTACGTAGACTTGCTCGGAAGCCATCATCAAGAACCTCAAGCGAGCATGCTTTCGCCACAAGGCCGTCTTGCACGGCCAGCACATGCTTTAACTGACTGACCTGCAGCTTCCCCACCGGCTCAACGCGAATCAAAAGATCCACCGCCTCCAGCACATCAAAGAACGGCCGGTTGTAGAAAGGCAACTCCACAAACTGCTGGGGCTCGAATCGCCACAACGGGTGCTCGGAGAATGCAGGCCATTCGGAGTGGAATATTTCCTGAACGGTCAGGGAGTGCTGAGTAGAGAGACATGTGGCCAAGCGCTCGCACGCTGTCATGAAAAGCTCACTGGCCTGGCTATGAGAGAAGCCCATCTCCCCGAGCAATGTACATATGAAGCTGTGGAATTTTTGACGTTCCAAGCTCAGTACTGGTGACTCATGAGATAACGCCACCAACAAATCGGTGCCATGGTCCGAGACAGGATAATTTACTTCTCGAATAACGTAGGGTCTTTCCAATATCCGCGCCTTGGCGCGAGCCAGAAAGTAGAACGCGTGACCAAACTCCTGAAACTCCATCCCCGTATCACGGGGCATCTTCGAGTACCAATCCTTGACGATGTCTGTACGCAGAACGGCATACCAGGGCGGAATGTAGTTCGACATGAAGGTAGCAATTCGCTCGTCAAGGGATTCACTTGAGAAATCCTCGACAACCTTCTTGTCGCGCAGAAAATAATGAACCTTATCCTTCTCAGGTAGGTACATGAGGCAGTAGCCGTGGCAGATCCCATAGTCCGAGTTGGCCTGGAGGAATTCAATCGAGTCAGCGAGGGCATCGTGCAATACGAAATCATCGTCAGCCACAAAAACCATATAGGGCGTATCGACGAGTGAAACGCCTCGCTCGAGCTTCTCACGAAATCCCTGATATCCGTATTCGGGGCAATGGATGTAGAGAATATCCGGATTGGCGGAGCAACCTCCATCTATCGCATCGCTCGATGAATCCAAAACAATGACATTCGCCCCCAGTGCCTCGTAGTACCTGAGTGAGCGCCGGACAAAATCCGGACGGCCATGGGTGCACAGCAACAACGTCAAATCATTCTTCATCGATGTAAATCTCTTTTGCCCTTCGACCTGCAAGCAGTGGGCACGACAGCGCCTTCATGCGCAGAACCTGGAGGCTCGTTTATTCGTGTGCACATCGCTCACTGCAGTACGTGAAGACGTTCTTGCACCAGCATGCACGTCATAGCCGGAAGAAGTCCGCGAGGATGTCATGCTTGGGCGGCTTGGTTACCACAGTCCCGCCTGGTCCCTGATAAACACAGCAGGCGCCTGGCGTATCGGTGTTGAGGACAGTGACTCCTTGCGAAACGAAGCTGCGGTCACCCAGACGAGAACGCCCGATCACCGCACTGTTTGGATACAGGATTACACCTTCGCCCAGTACAGGGGCCACCCCATGGTTTTTACCGACGGTCGAGTTCTGATACAGCACCAGGAACTCGCCATAGATCGCTTTGGCCAGAACGATGCCTACCGAGTGACCAATGAAGAACACCTTGGGCATCTCGATTTCATAGAACAGATCAATACCATTCAATGTCTTGTTGAGATAGAAGAGCTTGGCACAGACGCGCGGATCGCCGCCTGCCCGCCAGAGTGTATTGGCCAGGTAGTATAGAAAGAGGGTGTATTGTGTGGAGTGCAGATAATCGAAGCGACCTTTTTCCCACATCTTCACGCCATCGATACAGTGGCCGACGCGCGCCAGGCCTTCATCCAGGCAGCGCTCTATTTCGCCTCTGCAACTCACACCATCCGGGAAAAACGTATCCAGTTGCCGGCACAGGTAGTCCAGCAGCGCCTCGCGACTCGTCCCCTTAAGCTCCATGATTCGACCCTTTCAGTCGTTCCAGCATTGCTGGCAAGTGGTCGAGTAGCTGTCGCGGCCGGAAGCCGAATGCCTGGCTAGCTTTTCCATTGGAAACCCGGGGCATGTGCTGAGTGTCCGTGCGACTGCATGTCACTCGTGCACCCGTAATTCTCCTCAGCTCCATCATCAATTGCTCATTGCTGGTATTACCACCGGCGCATACGTTGTAAATACCATTGCCTGCGCCGACCAGCATGTCCTGCAACAATGCTGTCACATCGTCGATATGCACGTAGTCGCGGGCGTAAGCGGCAGAGCTGTCGAGCGTAAATGTTTCGCCACTCAATGCCCGCGGCAAAACCTGCGCGAGAAACCCTCCCTCCCTGAGTGTGTCGCTGTAGACACAGGAAAGCCTGGCAACACATGCCCGGTCACCGGAGTGATTCAGGCAGAGGTTCTCACCCAGCGATTTCGACAGGTCATAGAGGCTTCTCGGGTTTGCTGTATCAAGCTGCAACACGGTGGACTCGTTTACACAGTCGTCGGGTAACGCATCGTACAGCCGCGTGGAAGACAAATAGACCAGACGCTCGAAGCGACCGGCGCGCAAAACCCTGGCCAGCAACGCACTGTGTGCCTCCACGGTATCGAAGGGGCGATCATAAAAATCGTTGGTCAGACCTACGCAGTAGAAAACATGCCCCAGGTTCTCATCCAACCAGCTCTGATCTTCACGAGCAGGCGCATGAACCCTGTGGCCTTGGTCGCTCAGCCTGGCCAGAAGATGCGAACCGACGAAACCATGTGCCCCCAGAACAGTGAAAAGCATGCGCTGTCCCCATCAATTCAGCGGATGGTGCAAAGCCGGATCTCGGTGCCATAACAGCTTCGGGCTGACCCCTTCGCAATACGCGACATCCAGCCCCTCGAGGGTTCTGGGGTCCTTGATAGCCAGCATGTTGAAACCGTGCGGCGGTCCCTCCAGATAAACCTTGTCGACGGCAATCAGCTCAATCGGCCTTCCGGACATATCCACGTTGGAGTTGAAATCACGCACCGCAAACAGGCGATATCCGTGTCCGGCAAGCAAGCGTGAAATTGGCGCATTCTCGAGCCCGGCGGACCAATCGACATAGTGCCTGTGTACTTCGAAAACGATGTCAGGCGCTTCACCGGCGGGACGAGCAAGCTGCTCAACCGCGCCCTCCAGCACTCTGCTCTCCGCCCCTTCGATATCCAGCATGATCAGACCGAGCCGCTTGATGTTCTGTCGAGTGCAGTATTCGTCCACGGTAATGGTGGCGAAGCTATCCTCACTGTCGCTGCCAGCAGGCTCGGCGTGGGCAAAAGAATCGTTACCGACCAGGCGCAGCTGCTCGCTGCTGTCGGACCACAAGCCCAGCTCCCATGCATGAATGTTCTGCAAGCCATTGAGTCGAGCATTGTGGCGCAGCATCTCTAGTTGCGCCTTGTTTGGCTCAAAAGCATGGCAGTGTCCGCCGCTGTCGCGCATGGCTCGAGCCATGAGCACAGCCTGATCCCCGAAATAGGCACCGCCCACCAGTACATCCTGGCAGCGTGAAGCAAAATGAACCAACAGTCTGGTGGTTTGTGGCTCCCAGACGTGGTCTGGGTTGACCGGCGAACTGAGGACAAAATCACGAGCGATCTTGGTTCGGTAGAGAAAATCAAAGACCGCACCATCTGCCAGCACCTTGCGCACGACCTGACTTTCATCATGCAAGGCATCTACGAGGGGTCCCGTGATGTCATCACGAACGCTACCCGGATAGTCCGTTATGTCTTTTTCAATCGCCTTGCACAGCACCAGGAATTTCTCGCGCGCCGCATCGTTGCTGCCAATGGCTCGCAGCGCTGGCGCAACCTGCTCGATCTCGAATTTTTCATTGCTCATTGAGTTCTCCCACTGGCACTAGCGCTTGGCAAAAAACGAATAACCGGTACGGCAACCAGGAGACGCCCACCCCAACTTTGGACATAAGCCAATTCAGTGGCCAGTTCATCACTCAGGTTCCAGGGTAACAGCAGCACATAATCCGGCTTCTGCTCGGCGATTTGCGCAGGAGCAAGGATGGGTATGCGACTGCCAGGTAGAAACTTGCCCTGTTTGTGCGGATTTGCATCAGCCACCCACGCCAGTAGATCACTGCGTACACCCGCGTAATTGAGCAGCGTGTTCCCCTTGGCCGCAGCCCCGTAACCTACGACTTTTTTGCCGTCGGCCTTGGCCTGGAGCAGAAAGCGCAGCAGCTCATGCTTGATGCGCTCGGCAGCAGGTGAAAGAGTTGCGTAGTAATCGGCGGTTCTCAAACCAGATCGTTCTTCTCGCGCCAGCATCGCATCGACGGCAGGATCAACCGGGTGTCCTCCCTTGGCACGCTGCACAAACACTCGCAGCGAGCCTCCGTGGGTCGACAACTCCTCGACGCAGAAAACAGTCAGACCGTTACGCGCACAGAGCGCCTGCACTGCTATCAGTGACAGGTAGGAGTAATGCTCGTGATAGAGCGTGTCGAACTGATGCTCGGTCATCAATCGCAGTAGATGGGGAAACTCGAAAGTAGCGACGCCATTGGGCTTGAGCAGCGCAGCGAAACCCCTGAGAAAGTCGTTTATATCGGGCACATGAGCCAGCACATTGTTGGCCACCATCAGGTCGGCACTCCAGCCCTCATCCGCCAGTTGGCCTGCGACCATCTGACCGAAGAAAAGCTCGCGAATCTCGAGCCCTTTCTTGCGAGCGGCACATGCTGTACTTGCCGTGGGCTCTATACCCAGGCAGGGAATCCCGTGGCCGGCGAAATACTGCAGCAGGTAGCCGTCGTTCGCCGCCACTTCCACTACCTTGCTCCCGGCAGTCAGGCCGAAGCGCTCGATCATGCTGACTACATAGCGTTCGGCGTGGGCGAGCCAACTGCTGGAAAAGGAGCTGAAGTAGGCGTAGTCCGCATCGAATAGGCTATCGGCCGCACGGTAGTCCTCAACCTGCACCAGCCAGCAGGATTCGCATACCCGGACTCGCAGAGGGACCCACTGCTCCGATTGATCGAGCTGTGCAGCACTGATGTAAGCGTTCGAAGGCGGTGCCGTCCCCAGATCGATCATCGTCAGGTGTACCGGCATACCGCAACCACGGCAATTCACAGGCGCACTCCCTGAAAATGCTCATCCAGAACGGGGTGGGAGGCATCACGGACCGATACGTTTCTCAACGGCAACGGCCATTCCACACGCAGACGCGGGTCGCTGACGGATAGCCCACCTTCATGGCCAGGTTCGTAGTCGGCACTATGCAGATAAAGTAGCTCGACATCATCTGTGAGTGCCTGGAAACCATGAGCGAACCCCGGCGGCAGCAAAAGGCTGCGGCCATCACCGGCCTCCAGTCGCTCGGCATGCCATTGCAGGAAGGTCGGCGAGCCCTGACGAACGTCCACCGCCACGTCCCACACCTGGCCACGCAGACAGCTGATCAGCTTGCACTCGGCATGCGGTGGGTACTGGAAGTGCAGGCCGCGCACCGTACCGCGCTCGCGGGTCAGAGACCGATTGATCTGACGCACATGGAAGGGCTGACCGAACGCCTGCAGACTCCCTTCGCAATACAAGCGGGCGAAACGTCCGCGCTCGTCCTGATGCTCGCGGTGCTGCAGGGCAAACAGGCCGGGCAACGGCAGCTCGATCAACTGCAGCTCGCTCATGCCTGCTCCCAATAGTTGGCCAACTGCGCCAGGGTCACCGCGCGCATGTCTTCACCACGTTGCCAGGCCAGATGCCAATCGAGAGTCCGCTGCAGGCAATCGTTCAGGGACCAACGCGACTGCCAGCCGAGCAACTGCCGCGCACGACTGCTGTCCAGACGCAACAGCCCCGCCTCGTGCAGTTCGCCGAGTTCGACCCTGACACCGGGAGCCTGCGGCCAGCGCGCCGCCAGGCGTTGCACCACATCGCCAACGTTACAGGCGTCACTATCGGCGGGACCGAAGTTCCAGGGGCCGGACAAGGACGCACCCTGTTCATGAAGACCTTGTGCCAGCAGCAGATATCCGGCAAGCGGCTCCAGGGCATGCTGCCAGGGACGCACGGCCTGCGGATGACGCAGGGTCACGGGCTCACTGCGGGTCCAGGCGGCCAGCACGTCCGGCACCAAGCGGCCGGCAGAAAAATCACCGCCACCCAGCACATTGCCAGCTCGCGCGGTCGCCAGCGCGAAGCCGTGCTCGGCATACCGGGAGGCCGGAAAATATGACGCTGTAAAAGACTGCGCCAGCAATTCGCAGCACGCCTTGCTACTGCTGTAAGGATCGTGGCCACCAAGCGCCTCATTTTCGCGGTAGGGCCAGGCCCATTCTTTGTTGGCATAGACTTTGTCGGTAGTGACCGCCACGCAAGCTTTTACCCCGCCCGTCTGGCGAATGGCCTCCAGCAGGTGCAGAGTGCCCATCACGTTGCTGGAGTATGTGCCCAACGGGTCGTCGTACCCCTCACGCACCAGTGGTTGCGCCGCTAGATGCAAGACGATTTCCGGCCGCACCTCGGCCACCACCGCCGACAGGCTCGGCAGATCGCGCAGATCGCCGATGCGGCTATCAATGCCCTCACTCACTCGCGCCAGTTCGAACAGGCTTGGATCAGTCGACGGGTCGAGGGCGAAGCCGGTGACCCGGGAGCCCCAGCTATGCAGCCACAGCGCCAACCAGCCGCCCTTGAAGCCGGTATGGCCAGTAATCAGGACGCGCTTGCCGCGCCAAAACTCTGGATTCAGCTCCACTGCTTCCAAGGTGCTTCTCCGCTCTGCCACAGCTGTTCCAGATAATTCTTGTCGCGCAGGGTATCCATAGGGTGCCAGAAGCCCCTATGTTCGAATGCCATGAGCTGGCCCTCGGCAGCAAGGCTGCTCAGCGGTTCAGCTTCCCAAGCCGTGTCGTCCGCAGCGATATAAGGCAGTACCTTGGGCGACAAGACGAAGAAACCGCCGTTGATCCAGCCACCATCACCCCGCGGCTTCTCGACGAAACCAGTTACCAGCCCCTCCTTCCGGTCCAGAGCGCCATAACGACCAGGCGGCTGTACGGCAGTGACAGTGGCCAGCTTGCCGTGCTCTTTGTGAAAGGAAACCAGAGCAGCAATATCAAGGTCGGAAACGCCATCGCCATAAGTGAAACAGAAAGCTTCGTCCTCCTTGAGGAACCGTTCGACCCTGCGCAAACGCCCGCCGGTCATCGTGTCTTCGCCAGTATCAACCAGTGTCACACGCCACGGCTCGCTGAAGTTCTGATGCACATCCATCTGGTTGTTGCGCATATCAAAGGTGACATCAGAGGTATGCAGAAAGTAGTTGGCGAAGAAATCCTTGATCGCATAGCCCTTGTAGCCCAGACAGATCACGAAGTCCTGGATACCGTGAGCCGAATACTGCTTCATGATATGCCAGAGTATTGGCTTGCCGCCGACTTCGATCATCGGCTTGGGTCTGAGATGTGACTCTTCACTGATGCGTGTGCCCAACCCACCGGCAAGAATGACCGCCTTCATAGCTACTCCCGTGCGCGGAACCCGATCAATTCGTCAATTGGTCGACATTTTGTTGTCCGATATACAGGTTTAGCAACAACCGGGCCAGTCCAATCGGGGGCGTCATATATCCAAGCGACAAGAGCTAGCGTGCCGGACCACGAGCGGTGACTACCGCGACTGAGACACACTGCAGCGCCCCCGTAAGCACCACGCTCATGAATGGCGACCCTGGAAGAAAAGAGAGGAAGCAAATTCAACGCAACTGGTTGAACAGATTCAACCCCGAGATCTTCACATAGCTCTGCTGCGCCGCCTCGAGAATGATGGTCTGGAACGACAGGCGCGACAACGCCTCGGCGTAATCGAGTTCACGCAGCTCGGCCTGTACCGACTTGTTCACCAGCGTCACGTCCTCATTGTCGATACCGGTGGTCTCGATCAGGTTGAGACGCGCGCCGATTTCGGTCTGTACTTCCAGCACGTTGCCCATACCGTTGTCGAGATTCTTCAGGGCGATGGCCACTTCATCGCGCACGCCCAGGTTGCCCGCCGGCGAGGTCGGCGATGACTCCAGTGCCTGGCGCAGGCGCGAGATGGTGTTGAGGATGCTGCGCTGTTCCTGAAACTGCGGCTTCACGCCAAATTCGTCGCCACCCGCGACAGCAGCAGGGCCGGAAAGGGTGAACTCGGCGCCATAGACGTTGAAGGTCGCGGGATACGGAGCGGTAACCGTTCCAGTAGTGAGCACCGGGCTGTTAGGCCCCACTGGCTGGGCATACACCTCATAGTTGGTGTCATCGGTAAAGCGCAGTACCACGCCAGAGGTCGGGAACTGGCTATCGAACACAGCCTGGTTGACGATGTTGCCCCCGGCCACCACGGCGGCAGAGCCATTGGTGGAGGCACGGGTCACGGCGAACTCGGTGGACGCGGACTGCAGGGTGAAACTGTGGGTGCCGATGCCTGGCGAGCCCGCAGTCGCGGGCGGCTGGATATCGGCCAGCAGGTTGTCCAGATCCAGGGCGTTGTCGCCCTCTTTCAGCACCACGTCGAGCTGAAAACGCATGCCACGGAAGTTGATGACGTTGCCGCCATTGACCAGCGGATCGACCTTGCCGCCCCCGGGGATCTCGGAGGTGACATCGGCACCGCTGGCATCGTAGATACGAAACTCGGTACCACTGACGAACGCCAGCGAGTAGGGCTCGCCGCCGCGGAAATCGGAGTTGAACGCGCGGTTGTCTTCGACCAGACCAGGCGAAATGAATACCCGCTGCTCATCGGTGGGCACGGCGGGAATGGTGGTTGCCGGCAAGGGCGGCGACGGCAGCGCCGGGTTATTGACTCCATTGCCATTGGCGACGCGGTTGGCGTTGGTGACGGCTTCGAACAAGCGCTTGCCGTTGTCGTTGATCGCCACATTGGTGGAACTGGCGACCTGCAGCGTCCGCTGCCCTTCGTCACCGAAGTATGAATAGGTGCCGTCCGGGTTGCGCACGAAGGGTTCGGTCTTGCCCAGATTCCCCGCAAACAGGTACTCCCCCCGGGCGTTGCGGCTGTTCATCAGGTTGAGCAGCTCGGCCTCACGCTCGGAGAGTTCCTTGGCGATGGAGTTGCGGTCCTCCGCCGACAGCGAACCGCCACCGGCCCGCACCGCCAGCTCACGCACACGCTGCAGCACGGTATTGACCGAGTTCAGCGTGGTCTCTTCCTGGGTCAGGCTGTTATTCGCGGCAGTCAGGTTGTCGCTGTACTGCTTGAGCACTGCCTGTTGCTGCTCGAGTTGCAACAGGCGCACCGAGGCCACCGGATCATCCGCCGGGGTGAGGATACGGTTGCCACTGCTGATCTGCTCCTGAGTGCGAATCAGATTCGAATAGTTGCGCCCCAGGCCGGAAACGCCGTTATTGAACGCCTGAATGGATGAGATGCGCATGACCATGGGGCTTGCCTCTTGCAACGCCTGTCATCAGTACAGGCCGCGCTTTCCCGAACTCGGGAAAGCGATTATCAGAATGAAGTGATCAGAGTATCGAACAGGTTACGCGCAACTTGAATGATCTGCGCGGATGCCTGGTAGTACTGCTCGAACTGGATCAGTTTGGCCGCTTCCTCATCCAAGTTGACCCCGGAAACCGAGTCGCGATTATCGGAGGCTTGCTTGAGGATCGCCCCGGTCGCCTCGCCGTCCACACGCGCCTGGCTGGTCAGCGTACCGACCCGCTCTACCAGGTCACCATAGGAGTCGGAAAAGCTCGAGCCCGTGGTGTCAGGCGCAGCCGGGTTGACTCCGATCACGGCTTTTTTCTGCAAATCGACCAGGTTCAACGCATTACGGTTGTCCGACACGCCATTGGTGTTGAACGACACCGAGAAGTTGTCGCCAGCAGAGGGTCGCCCGCTGATGCTCACCTGATAGTCGAAAGCAGCCGGTACATCTGGCGGGTTGGCCGGCACGCTGATGGTCAGTGCGTTGTCCTGCCCTGGAACGATGCTACCCGTGTCGATCACGTTGCCGTTGATATCGACGACATCATAGCTCTGTGTCGCGCCCCCTGCGGCCCCCATCACGATCCGCAGCGGCGGCGCATTGCGCAGGCTGGTTTCCAGATCGGCCTGTGCGACCGGGTCATAGATGTCGATCTCGGTGAGCAGGGCCGGCTGGGTGATCTTGCCGGTGCCGATGTTGGCCGGGCTGGTTTCCGCTTTCAGCGGCGCGGCGAAGGCGAGTTCTTCGGCATTCTTCATGTCCGCGCGGATGTCACGGCCGGCGTTACGGGTCGGCATCACCTGAAAACGATCACCGGCAGCGAAGGTGCCACTGGCCACGCCAAGGGAGAAACCATCCACTTCGGGTGCCGGCACCGTGGTGATATCGAAGGTCGCAGGACTGGCCGGAAACTGCGTGCCATCGGAGAGGCGCCGAATCGTGTACTCGGTCGCGCTGGTGAACTGGACTTCGTAATCGCTGGTGGTCAGTTGCGTGGTGTCGGTGATCGTGACATTGAGGTTGGCGTTCG
>CAMPIF010000072.1 GCA_946886245.1 Ectopseudomonas composti
CCCCCGCCCCCCCCCACCCCCCTACCCCCGCGCCGGCCCCACCCCCCCCTACACCCACAGCCGGGCGGGGGGCCCCCGGGGGGGAGTGGCTCGCACGCCATTACATACTAGGCCGTCCAAATTTTTCCCTGAAAAATAACCGCCTCCCGCTTGGGCACAGAGCCCCCGCACACGGCACATGCGCAGGGGCAAGTAGTACGAAACTGTCGTACAATGTATTCCTTAACACGCAGCCAGAGCCCAGACGGCGCGGGGCCTGAGGCTTTCATGGGTGTCTCGGCGGTTCGATTCCGTCCCTGGGCACCACTGACATACGACAAAGAGCCTCAGCCATGCGCTGGGGCTTTTTGCTTTCTGCCGCCGGCAATTTTCGTGTGCCATTGTTTCGCCTGCGCGACAAGCAACTGTAACCAGGCGACACCTGCAACCCGGCGACCCTCTATCGCCCAGCAAACGGCTTGGCGGTCACGGAAACGCTATGCTAGCTTGGCCGCCAGCCAGGACGGCCCGCCGTACGCCGGAGCGCATTCGAAGAAGAAGAGGACACCACCCCATGGCCGAGGCGACGCCCGCGCTGGAAATCCGCAACCTGCACAAGCGCTACGGCGATCTCGAAGTGCTCAAGGGCATTTCCCTGACCGCCAAAGACGGCGACGTCATTTCCATTCTCGGTTCTTCCGGCTCCGGCAAGTCCACCTTCCTGCGCTGCATCAATCTGCTGGAAAACCCGCACAAGGGTCAGATTTTCGTCGCTGGCGAGGAGCTCAAGCTCAAGGCCGCGAAGAACGGCGAGCTGATTGCCGCCGACAACAGGCAGATCAACCGCCTGCGCAGCGAGATCGGTTTCGTCTTCCAGAATTTCAATCTGTGGCCGCACATGAGCGTGCTCGACAACATCATCGAGGCGCCGCGCCGCGTACTCGGCCAGAGCAAGGCCGAAGCCATCGAGGTGGCCGAAGCGCTGCTGGCCAAGGTCGGTATCGCCGACAAACGTCACGTCTACCCCAACCAGCTTTCCGGCGGCCAGCAGCAACGCGCGGCCATCGCCCGCACCCTGGCCATGCAGCCGAAGGTGATCCTGTTCGACGAGCCGACTTCGGCGCTCGACCCGGAGATGGTACAAGAAGTGCTTAATGTGATTCGCGCGCTTGCCGACGAGGGTCGCACCATGCTGCTGGTGACCCATGAAATGAGTTTCGCTCGCCAGGTTTCCAGCGAGGTGGTGTTTCTCCACCAGGGCCTGGTCGAGGAACAGGGGCCACCCGCCCAGGTGTTTGACAACCCGAACTCGGCACGCTGTAAACAATTCAT
Source organism: Ectopseudomonas composti (assembly GCA_946886245.1). Next base: position 1,312 of record CAMPIF010000072.1, read on the forward strand.
GTCCAGCAATCGCTAACACGGAGCAACATGCATGCAGAACTATAAGAAGATCCTGCTGGCCGCAGCCGCTACCCTGGCTTTCGGCACCAGCGCTGTCGCAGCTGACAAACTGAAACTCGGCACCGAAGGCGCCTACCCGCCCTTCAACCTGATCGACGCCAGTGGCAAGGTCACCGGCTTCGACGTGGAAATCGGCCAGGCGCTGTGCGCCAAGATGCAGGCCGAATGCGAAGTGGTCACCTCCGACTGGGATGGCATCATCCCGGCCCTGAACGCCAAGAAATTCGACTTCCTGATCGCGTCGATGTCGATCACCGAAGAGCGTCAGGCCGCGGTCGATTTCACCGAGCCGTACTACACCAACAAGCTGCAGTTCATCGCCCCTAAGACCAGCGACTTCAAGACCGATGCCGGCAGCCTCAAAGGCAAGGTGATCGGTGCGCAGCGCGCCACCATCGCCGGCACCTGGCTGGAAGACAACCTGGACAAGGTGGTCGACATCAAGCTGTACGACACCCAGGAAAACGCCTACCTCGACCTGGCTTCCGGCCGTCTCGATGGCGTGCTGGCCGACACCTTCGTCAACTGGGAATGGCTCAAGAGCGACGCCGGCAAGGACTTCGAGTTCAAGGGCGACCCGGTATTCGACAACGACAAGATCGGCATTGCCGTGCGCAAGGGCGACCCGCTGCGCGAGAAGCTGAACACCGCTCTGCAGGCCATCATCGAAGACGGCACCTACAAGCAGATCAACGACAAGTACTTCCCGTTCAGCATCTATTGATGACCTGAAGGCACTGCGCCGCCCATTGGGCGGCGCAGTGCCCGAGCCCTCCGATGATTTTCGAACTCCACGGATTCGGCCCCGCCCTGGCCGCCGGCACCCTGATGACCATCCAACTGGCGCTGTCCGCGCTGGCTGTAGGTCTGGTGCTTGGCCTGCTCGGCGCGCTGGCCAAGACTTCGCCGTACAAGCCGCTGCAGTGGCTCGGCGGCAGCTATTCCACCCTCGTGCGCGGCGTGCCCGAACTGCTCTGGGTGCTGCTGATCTATTTCGGCACGGTTGGCCTGATGCGCAGCCTGGCCGACCTGCTCGGCGTCGAGAGCCTCGAACTCTCCGCCTTCGCTGCGGGCACCATCGCCCTCGGCCTGTGTTTCGGCGCCTACGCCACCGAGGTGTTCCGTGGCGCCATCCTGGCCATACCCAAGGGCCACCGCGAAGCCGGTCTGGCGCTCGGCATGTCCAAGGCGCGCATTCTCTGGAAGCTGATCCTGCCACAGATGTGGCGCATCGCCCTGCCCGGCCTGGGCAACCTGTTCATGATTCTGATGAAGGACACCGCGCTGGTGTCGGTGATCGGCCTGGAGGAAATCATGCGCCGCTCGCAGATTGCGGTGACCGCCAGCAAGGAGCCCTTCACCTTCTATATGGTCGCAGCCTTCATTTATCTGGGCCTGACCGTTCTCGCCATGATCGGCCTGTATTTCCTCGAGAAGCGCGCCAGTCGTGGCTTCGTCCGGAGCGCCTCATGAGAAAGAACGCTGCTATCGTCGCCTGGCTCGCAGCAGGCCTTCTCGTCGCTTACGCGCTTTGGTCGAGCCTTTCCAGCCTGAACTGGACCGTTATCATCAAGTGGCTGCCGCGCCTGTCCGAAGGCGCGCTGCTGACCCTGGAACTGGTGGCCATCGCGGTCGTCGCCGGCCTGATTCTCGCCCTGCCGATGGGCATCGCCCGCGCGTCCAAGCACTGGTACGTGCGCGCCCTGCCCTATGGCTACATATTCTTCTTCCGTGGCACACCACTGCTGGTGCAGCTGTTTCTGGTCTACTACGGCCTGGCGCAATTCGACGCCGTGCGCCAGGGCCCACTCTGGCCCTACCTGCGCTCACCGTACTGGTGCGCGATCATCACCATGACCCTGCACACCGCCGCCTATATCGCCGAGATCCTGCGCGGCGCCATTCAGGCCGTACCGCCCGGTGAAGTGGAAGCAGCCCGCGCACTGGGCATGTCGCGGGCCAAGACCATGTTCTACATCGTCCTGCCGCGTGCAGCACGCATCGGCCTGCCGGCCTACAGCAACGAAGTGATCCTGATGCTCAAGGCCAGCGCCCTGGCCAGCACCGTGACGCTGCTCGAGCTGACCGGCATGGCGCGCACCATCATCGCCCGCACCTACCTGCCGGTTGAGATCTTCTTTGCCGCAGGCCTGTTCTACCTGGTCATTGCCTTCGTTCTGGTGCGCGCCTTCCGCCTGCTGGAACGCTGGCTGCGCGTCGACGCCTGCCAGGGTCGCTAAGCCAACCGGGTGGCCACTTGGCAGCCCGGTTCAACCCGACGCATGAGCGCCATGTCCGAGCCCTTCCTTACCTCTGGCGATCTGCTCGCCCGCTTCCAGGCCCTGGACAGCTTTCTTCTGCAGCATCAGGCGCTGTGGCGCCCACGGCCGTACCATCACCTGCAACTGCCCTGGGAAGCAGAGCTGGCGGCTCTTGCTACCTGGCTACGCAGCCGCTCCCTGGAACAGGCTGAGGCCAGCGACAACAGCCCCTTCGCACTCTCTGCACCAGCGCCCTTTCCCGACCTGGCCCGCCAGGCGCAGGCGCTTGGTCAGCTGGGCGAGATTCCGAGCCTGGACAGTCCACCACGCGCACACGCCTTGAGCGTCGATGTACCCGGCAGGAAGCTGGCGCAGATCCAGGCCTTTGCCCGTCACCTGCAGTTTCGCCAGCGCCCCACGCACTGGCTCGACTGGTGCTCCGGCAAGGGCCACCTCGGTCGCTGGCTGACTCGGGATGATCAACACCTGACCTGCCTGGAATATGATCCGGCGCTGATCGAGTCCGGTAGCGCACTGAGCAAACGCCTTGGACTGGATGCCAAGCATGTACAGCAGGATGTGCTGGCCGATGACTGCAACGAACGCCTGACGAACGAACATACCCCGGTGGCCCTGCACGCCTGCGGCGACCTGCATGTACGCCTGCTGCAACTGGCCAGCCGCAACGGCTGCTCGCAACTGGCAGTCGCCCCCTGCTGCTACAACCGCATCGCCGGCATGCACTACCAGCCGCTGTCGGCAGCGGCGCAGGGCTCGGGCCTGCTGCTATCACGCGACGACCTCGGCCTGCCGCTGAGCGAAACCGTCACGGCTGGCGCCCGCGTGCGCAGACAGCGCAATCAGTCGATGGCCTGGCGCCTGGCTTTCGATCTGCTGCAACGCCAGCTACGCGGCATCGATGACTACCTGCCAACGCCATCACTGCCCAGCGACTGGTTCAGCAAACCCTTCGCCAGCTTCTGTCATGACCTCGCCGCGCTGCGCGATGTGCCGTCGCCCGGTGAGCAGGACTGGCACGCGCTGGAAGCGCGCGGCTGGCAACGCCTGGCCGAAGTGCGCAATCTGGAACTGCTGCGCAACCTGTTCCGCCGGCCACTGGAACTCTGGCTGCTGCTCGACCGCGCCCTGTATCTGCAGGAACAGGGCTACAAGGTGAAACTGGGGACCTTCTGTGATTACCAACTGAGCCCGCGCAACCTGCTACTGCTGGCCGAGCGCGCCTGAGTTGCACACAGAAGCTGTGGATAACTCTGTTGATCCTTTCTGGGCAAATGCTGCAAAGCCACTTGGGAATTGCCTCGCAGACATCTGATCATTTTTCGAACAACCTTCGAAGTCTCAGTAAAAACAATGACTTGCGAAAAACCGTGAGCGAATGCACAGAGTCGGTGCGCAGCTATCGGATACGCCTTCTCTTTGTGCATAAGCCGAAAGCTGCTGATAGCCGAGCCCGAAAAAACCTGGCTCGAAGGTGGCTTTACTCAGGCTGACGAATGGATATAATGGCGGCCCTTCAGTGCCGGTATAGCTCAGCTGGTAGAGCAACTGACTTGTAATCAGTAGGTCCCGGGTTCGACTCCTGGTGCCGGCACCATCTAATATCAGGGCCTGCTTTCATGCAGGCCTTTTTTGTTTTTGCTTCTGCCCATATCCGTCGCTTGTTCATTGCACTTACCGCACTCGGCTCGTGGGTATGGCGAAAGGTTACATAGCGAGGTTATGAGCAGATGCGCATTCTTATTACCGGCGGTGCCGGCTTCATCGGTTCGGCTCTGATTCGCCATCTGATCCAAAGTACCGAGCATGAAGTACTCAACCTCGACAAGTTGACCTACGCCGGCAACCTGGAATCGCTCACCCCCGTCGATGGCAACCCGCGCTACCGCTTCGTCCAGGCGGATATCGCCGACAGCCCTGTGGTTGCGCAGACGCTGGCCGAGTTCCAGCCCGACGCCATCATGCACCTGGCCGCCGAGTCCCACGTCGACCGCTCCATCGATGGCCCAGCGGCCTTTATCCAGACCAATATCGTCGGCACCTACAGCCTGCTGGAAAGCACCCGCGCCTATTGGCTCGGCCTGAGCGCCGAGCGCAAGGCAGCCTTTCGCTTCCATCACATTTCCACCGACGAGGTATACGGCGACCTGCACGGCGTCGACGATCTCTTCACCGAAACCACGCCCTACGCGCCCAGCTCGCCTTACTCCGCGAGCAAGGCGGCGTCCGACCATCTGGTGCGCGCCTGGCAGCGCACCTATGGGCTGCCGGTGCTGATCACCAACTGCTCGAACAATTACGGCCCGTATCACTTCCCTGAAAAGCTGATCCCGCTGATGATCCTCAACGCGCTGGCGGGCAAACCGCTGCCGGTGTACGGCAACGGTCAGCAGGTACGCGACTGGCTGTACGTGGAAGATCACGCGCGCGCCCTGCTCAAGGTGGTCAGCGAAGGTCAGGTCGGCGAGACCTACAACATCGGCGGGCACAACGAGCAGAAGAATCTCGACGTGGTGCAAGCCATCTGCGCACTGCTGGAAGAGCTGGCACCGCAGAAGCCGGCTGGTATCGCACACTATGAAGACCTCATCACCTACGTGCAGGATCGCCCAGGCCACGACCTGCGCTACGCCATCGACGCCGGCAAGATCGAGCGCGAGCTGGGCTGGGTGCCGCAGGAAACGTTCGAAACCGGGCTGCGCAAGACCGTGCAGTGGTATCTGGACAATCTCGACTGGTGCCGCCGCGTGCAAGATGGCAGCTATCAGGGCCAGCGACTCGGCGCCCTCTAGCGTTCAAGACGTAGGGCGGGTGCAACCCGCCAGCCAGGCAGCGGCGGATTGCACCCGCCCTACGCATCGACAAGGAACACGGAAAACATGAAAGGCATCATCCTCGCCGGCGGCTCCGGCACTCGCTTGCACCCCATCACCCTCGGCGTGTCCAAGCAGTTGCTGCCGATCTATGACAAACCGATGATCTATTACCCGTTATCGGTGCTGATGCTGGCCGGCATTCGCGAGATTCTGATCATTTCCACCCCCGAAGATCTGCCCAACTTCCGCAAGATGCTTGGTGACGGCAGCCAGTTCGGCATCGAACTGCAGTATGCCGAGCAACCTTCTCCCGATGGCCTGGCGCAAGCCTTCCTGATCGGCGAGTCGTTCATCGGCCAGGACTCGGTGTGCCTGATCCTCGGCGACAACATTTTCCACGGCCAGCACTTCACCGAAAAACTGCTGCGCGCAGCAAACCATGAAAGTGGCGCCACGGTCTTCGGCTACTGGGTCAGCGATCCCGAGCGTTTTGGCGTGGTCGAATTCGATGCTGCCGGCAACGCACTGTCGATCGAGGAAAAGCCGGCACAACCGAAGTCCAGCTTTGCCGTGACCGGCCTGTATTTCTACGATAACGACGTGGTGCAGATCGCCAAGGCGGTCAAGCCCTCACCGCGTGGCGAGCTGGAAATCACCGACGTGAACAACGCCTACCTGGCCCGTGGCGACCTGCGCGTGGAGCGCTTCGGCCGTGGCTTCGCCTGGCTCGACACCGGCACCCACGACAGCCTGCTCGATGCCTCGCACTATGTGCAGACCGTGGAAAAGCGCCAGGGTCTGAAGGTCGCCTGCCTCGAAGAGATCGCCTATCAGCAGGGCTGGATCGACCGCAACCAACTGCTCGCGTGCGCCAGGGCGCTGGGCAAGACCGGCTACGGCCAGTACCTGTACAAGCTTGCCGAGGAACTCCCATGAAGGTGATTACCACTGCATTGCCGCAAGTGCTGATTCTCGAACCCCAGGTATTCGGTGACGAACGTGGCTTCTTTTACGAGAGCTTCAACGCACGGCGCTTTGCCGAGGCCACCGGCGTAACCCGCGAATTCGTCCAGGACAACCATTCGCGCTCCGCGCGTGGCGTGCTGCGCGGCCTGCACTATCAACTGCAGCAGGCCCAGGGCAAGCTGGTGCGCGTCAGTGCTGGCGAGGTCTATGACGTCGCGGTCGACGTACGTCGCAGCTCGGCGAATTTCGGCAAGTGGGTCGGCGTGCATCTGTCCGCCGAAAACAAGCGCCAGCTGTGGGTACCGGAAGGTTTCGCCCACGGTTTCCTGGTACTCAGCGAATACGCCGAGTTCCTCTACAAGACCACCGACTACTACGCCCCGGCCCACGAGCGTTGCATCCGCTGGGACGACCCACAGCTGGCCATCGACTGGCCGCTCGAAGGCCTGACGCCGCAACTCTCGGCCAAGGACCAGCAGGGCCTGAGCCTCGACGAGGCCGAGACCTTCGCATGAAGATTCTTGTCAGCGGCCATACCGGCCAGGTCGCCCGCGAACTGCAACTGGCCCTGCGCAAGCACGAACTGGTCAGCCTCGGCCGCCAGACATTCGACCTGTCGCGCCCGGGCAGTCTGCGCGAAACCATCCTGCGCGAACGTCCAGCGCTGGTGATCAATGCCGCCGCCTACACTGCCGTTGACCAGGCCGAGCAGGAGCGAGCGCTGGCCTTCGCCGTCAATGCCGAGGCGCCGGCCGCCATGGCCGACGCCTGCTTCGAACTCGACATCCCGTTGATCCACTACTCCACCGACTACGTCTTCGACGGCAGCAAGGCCACACCCTACCGTGAAGCCGATACGCCACATCCGCTGGGCGTCTACGGTGCCAGCAAGGCGGCCGGCGAACAGGCGCTGCGCATCAGCGGCTGCGATCACCTGATCCTGCGCACCAGCTGGGTCTACTCGCAACACGGGCGCAACTTCCTGCTGACCATGCAGCGCCTGCTGCAGGAGCGAGAGGCGCTCAGCGTGGTCGACGACCAGATCGGCGCGCCGACCTGGGCCGGCAGCATCGCCAGCGCCACCGCCGAGCTGATCGACAAGTGGCAGCAGGGGCGTCATCACTGGGGCACCTACCACCTGACCTGCCAGGGCGAGACCAGCTGGTTCGGCTTCGCCAGCGCCATCGCCGAGCGCCTGCGTGCGGCCGGCAAGCCCTGCGCCAGGCTTCGTCCCATCCCCAGCAGCGAGTACCCGACACCGGCGCAGCGCCCACTCAATTCGCGCCTGGATGGCGAGCGCCTGGAGCAGGACTGGCAGGTTCGCCTGCCGGACTGGCGCACGGCACTGGACGCCTGCCTGCAGCGCATGAACTGAAGGCCCGGCGTTTCATCCGCGCGGCCGGTGCCCATCACCGACCGCGCGCTTAACGTGCATAATGCGCCGATCTTTTCTGCCCGGTTTGCCATGAGCACGAACACTGCCACTCCCCGTCGTCTGCGCTGGCGCAGCCTCGTGCTGCTGGCGTTGCTGCTTGCGCCACTGCTGTGGCCCGTTCACTTCCTGGCCGAGCGCTACTACCGCGAAGTGCTGATCGAGCAGAACCGGCAAACCCTCGATCTGTATGTCGCCAACCTGCTCGGTACGCTGCGTCGCTATGAGGTACTGCCGCAGATTCTTGGTGACCTTCCAGGCCTGCGCGCCGCCCTGCATGCACCTGATGACCCCGCCGCGCTGGACAACGCCAACCGCCTGCTGGCCCGCGTGAAAAGCCAGACCGGCGCTGACGTCATCTATCTGATGAACCCGCGCGGCGTCACCCTGGCCGCCTCCAACTGGGACAAACCCGACAGCTTCGTCGCCGGCAACTTCGCCTTCCGTCCCTATTTTCGTGAAGCGCTGGCCGGACGCCTGGGGCGTTTCTTCGGCCTGGGTACAACGTCCGGCAAGCGCGGTTATTACTTCGCCTACCCGGTGCGCGAGGACGAGCACAACATCGGCGCGCTGGTGGTCAAGGTCGATCTCGACCACACCGAAACGCTCTGGGGCAACACACCGGAACAGCTGCTGGTCACCGATACCAACGGCGTGGTCATCCTCACCTCGCGCCCGGACTGGCGCTTTCACGCCAGCCGGCCACTGGACCGCGTCGAGCAATCGGCCATCGCCGCCAACCAGCCCTATCCGACCCAGGCGCCGCCCCTGCTCGATCTCGATCCCAACGCCTGGCTGACACAAAGCCGCGCTCTGGAAGAGACCGGCTGGACCGTGAGCATTCTCGCCCCACGCATACTGCTCGACCGCCCCGTGCGCAGTGCCGTGGCCGTGGGCGCGGCCGCCCTGCTGGCACTGCTGCTGCTGCTTGGCCTGTTGATATTGCGTCGCCGTCACTACCTCGAACGCATCGCTCTCGACGCCCGCGCCAAGGCCGAACTGGAGCAGCGCGTCGCCGAACGGACGCAGGATCTGGAGTTGCTCAACAGCCGCCTCAAGCAGGAAGTGCTCGAGCGTGAACAGGCCCAACAGGAACTGGTGCGTGCTCAGGATGAGCTGGTCCAGGCCGGTAAACTCTCGGCACTCGGCACCATGAGCGCCAGCATCAGCCACGAACTCAACCAGCCGCTGGGCGCGATCCGTAGCTATGCGGAGAACGCCAGTACCCTGCTCGATCATCAGCGCACCGACGATGCTCGCGCCAACCTTAGGTTGATCAGCGAACTGACCGAGCGCATGGCCTCGATCATCGCCCACCTGCGCGCCTTCGCCCGTCGTGATCGTCACGCACCGGAGCGGGTTGCCCTGCAGCCGGCGCTGGACGATGCGCTCGCACTGCTGGCCAAACGCCGCCGGGCCATGGATGTGGAGCTGATCCGCGACCTGCCGGACGCCACCCTCTGGGTCCAGGCCGGTGAAACGCGGCTGCGCCAGGTGCTCGGCAATCTGCTCGGCAATGCACTCGATGCGTTGGTCGCTAGAGCGCCGCAACGGCGCATCTGGATCAGCGTCGAGCATCAGGCCGAGTACCTGCACCTGCTGCTGCGCGACAATGGCCCGGGCTTCTCGCCCGAATCACTGGCGCGCGCGCGCGAACCCTTCTTCACCACCAAGACCAGCGCCCAGGGCCTGGGGCTGGGCCTGGCCATCTGCGATAGTCTGGTGCGTGCGCTGGACGGCGAACTGCTGCTGGCCAATCATCCGGCCGGCGGTGCGCTGATCACCCTGCGCCTGCGCCTGGCCACCCCCGGCGTCAACCTGCAACCCTCAGAGGACCCTTCGCCATGACCAGCGACAGCGCCATCGACAGCCGCATTCAGGTACTGCTGATCGACGACGACGCCCATCTGCGCCAGGCACTCAGCCAGACGCTCGACCTGGCCGGGCTCAAGGTCATGAGCCTGGGCGATGCGCAGGGCCTGGCCGCGCGCATTCCCGTTGGCTGGCCCGGGGTGGTGGTCAGCGATATCCGCATGCCCGGCATCGATGGCCTGCAACTGCTGCAGCAATTGCGCGAGCGCGATGCCGAGCTGCCCGTGCTGCTGATCACCGGCCACGGTGACGTGCCGCTGGCCGTGCAGGCGATGCGCACCGGCGCCTATGACTTCCTGGAAAAACCCTTCGCCAATGACGACCTGCTCGACAGCGTGCGCCGCGCGCTGGAGCTACGTCGCCTGGTGCTGGACAACCGCAGCCTGCGCATGGCACTGACCGACCGCCAGCAGCTGGCCAGCCGCCTGGTTGGCCAATCGCCTGCCATGCAACGCCTGCGCGAACAGATCGGCGCCCTTGCCAGCATCGCCACCGATGTGCTGATTCTCGGCGAGACCGGCGCCGGCAAGGAGGTGGTCGCACGCGCCCTGCACGATCTGTCCAACCGCCGCGAAGGCCCCTTCGTCGCCATCAACGCCGGCGCACTGGCCGAATCGGTGGTGGAAAGCGAGCTGTTCGGCCATGAGGCCGGCGCCTTCACCGGCGCGCAGAAACGGCGGATCGGCAAGTTCGAGTTCGCCAACGGAGGCACCCTGTTCCTCGACGAGATCGAGAGCATGAGCATGGACGTGCAGGTCAAGCTGCTGCGCCTGCTGCAGGAGCGCGTGGTCGAGCGACTCGGTGGTAATCAGCTGATCCCGCTGGATATCCGCATCATCGCCGCGACCAAGGAAGATCTGCGCCAGGCTGCCGATGCCGGGCGCTTCCGCGCCGACCTCTACTACCGCCTCAACGTCGCGCCACTGTCCATCCCGCCGCTGCGCGAGCGCGGCGAGGACGCCCTGCTGCTGTTCCAGCATTTCGCCGATGGGGCGGCCGCCCGCCATGCGCTGGCGCCGCGCGAGCTGCAGCCAGGCCAGCGCGCGCTGTTGCTGCGTCATCCCTGGCCAGGCAATGTGCGCGAACTGCAGAACGCTGCCGAGCGCTTCGCGCTGGGCCTGGAACTGGCGCTCGACAGCAATGCGCCGAACCTGCCACCGGTCAACGGCGGGCTCAGCGAGCAGGTCGAAGCGTTCGAACGCGCACTGATCGCCGCCGAGCTGAGCCGCCCGCACGGCTCGCTACGCAGCCTGGCCGAAGCCCTGGGCGTGCCGCGCAAGACCCTGCACGACAAACTGCGCAAACATGGGCTGAATTTCTCCGGCGCTGGCGGAAGCTCGCCAGAGGACTTCGACTGACTGGCGGCAAACCGCCAGATCAGGACGTACCGACAGGCCGGGGAGCGCTGCGCAAGCGGCAGAGCCGCGATTGGCCAGACGCCATCAAGACCTCTGGCCAAGGGCTTTTGCGCACTTGTCATGCGCATGCCACAGAGGTCTGGCACAAGGGTTGCTCTGGATTTGCCCCAAGCGAACCCACAAGTACAAGTCCAGGCCTCGCTAATGCCTTCGGCGTTTTTCTCCAAGCCGCCTAGACTTGCTCTTGTCCGTTCGTCAGCTGCGCCCCTCGGCGCAAATGCGATAAACACAACAAGAGGAAGCATCCGCATGTTCAAACTGACTGCCAAGGCGCTGGCTTGCGCCCTGTCCCTGTCCATCGCTGGCGTGGTTCACGCTGCCGACCCGATCGTCATCAAGTTCTCCCACGTGGTTGCCGAGCACACCCCGAAAGGTCAGGGTGCCGTTCTGTTCAAGCAACTGGCTGAAGAGCGTCTGGGCGACAAGGTCAAGGTCGAGGTCTACCCGAACTCCTCGCTGTTCGGTGACGGCAAGGAAATGGAAGCGCTGCT
>CAMPIF010000073.1 GCA_946886245.1 Ectopseudomonas composti
GAAGCTGGTACGCAAGGAAATCATCGAGGACGCCGAGAAGTACGGCGACGATCGCCGCTCGCCCATCGTCGCCCGCGCCGAAGCCAAGGCCCTGTCGGAAACCGAGCTGATGCCGACCGAGCCGGTCACCGTGGTGCTCTCGGAAAAAGGCTGGGTGCGCTGCGCCAAGGGTCACGACATCGACGCCACCGGCCTCTCCTACAAGGCCGGCGACGGCTTCAAGGCAGCAGCGCCGGGCCGCTCGAACCAGTACGCAGTCTTTATCGACTCGACAGGCAGGAGTTATTCGCTCGCGGCCCACAGCCTGCCGTCGGCACGCGGCCAGGGTGAACCACTGACCGGTCGCCTGACACCGCCTCCGGGTGCGACCTTCGAATGCGTGATGCTGCCGGAGGACAATGCGCTGTACGTGATCGCCTCCGACGCGGGCTACGGTTTCGTGGTCAAGGGCGAGGATCTGCAGGCCAAGAACAAGGCGGGCAAGGCGCTGCTGACCCTGCCCAACGGCGCCAAGGTGGTCGCACCGAAGCCCGTCAGCAATCTGGAAGACGGCTGGTTGGCTGCGGTGACGACCGAAGGTCGTCTGCTGCTGTTCAAGGTCACGGATCTGCCGCAACTGGGCAAAGGCAAGGGCAACAAGATCATCGGCATTCCCGGCGAGCGCGTCGCCTCGCGTGAGGAATATCTGACCGATCTGGCCGTGCTGCCCAGCGGTGCCAGTTTGGTTTTGCAGGCCGGCAAGCGTACCCTGACACTCAAAGCCGACGACCTCGAGCACTACAAGGGCGAGCGCGGCCGCCGCGGCAACAAGCTGCCGCGAGGCTTCCAGCGTGTCGACCAGCTTCTGGTCGAATAGCGTCGGCAACACGCCTCGTTCTTCCGGGATATCCGCGCTACCAGCCAGCAGTCAAGGCTGGAGTCGTAGCGCGGTTTGACGGATGATACGCGCCCCGGGTCATGCGCAAATGACCCTCTGCATGATATGGGATCGATGTGCAACTGCCCCAGAAGCGGCTGCCTGGAATTAATGATGACTGTAGTACGCCCTGTGGCCCTGCTTATGACCGCGCTGCTCGTATTGAGTGGTTGCAGTCTGCTGCAGCAGAAGCCGGTGCCTCTTTACCAACTCGATAGCGGCAGCGCCGTAACGCCGACCCAGGACAACGGTGTGACCGTACTGGTCGGTCCGATCAGCGTGGCCGATTACCTGCGCCAGCAAAATCTGCTGCAACGTCAGGCTGATGGCAGCCTGGTGGCCGCGCATGACGCCCGCTGGGCCAGCGGCCTGGCCAACGATATCGACCAGCAGATGTTGCGCCAGCTGGCCTGGCGCCTGGACAGCCAACGCCTGGTTCTAGCCCCGGCGGCACCAGGCTTCAGTGCCGACGCTCAAGTCATGCTGACCATCACCCGCCTGGACTCGGGGCCGACTCAACCTGCCGTGCTGGAAGCCCAGTGGCGCCTGCTCGACCGCCGTGGACAATTGCGCGACAGTCGCCTGATTCGCCTGGAAGAGGCGCACGGCGGGCCCATGGCCGAGCAGGTCAAGGCGCAGAGTATTCTGCTGCAACGCCTGGCGGCTGAACTGGCAGTGGCCATTCAGCCCATCGCTGCAGCCGAGCCTACCCCAGAGCCGTCGCGCAAGAAGCCTCCGGTGGCCAAAGCCCAACCGCAGGAACCCTCCGCGGCCGAACCAAAGATCCCGGTGGCAGAACCGATCAAGATCGATACGGAAGTCTTCCGTTTCTAAGCAAAAGCCCGCGAACGCGGGCTTTTGCTTGTAGGGTGCGCCGTGCGCACCAGCGCTCGGCCGTGGCGTGCGGGCTTACTTGAGCTCGCTGGAACTCTTGCCCAGCAGGCGCCGGGCGACGATCAGCAACTGAATCTGCTGGGTGCCTTCGAAGATATCGAGAATCTTCGAGTCGCGCGCCCACTTTTCCAGCAACTCATCCTCACCGTAGCCCAGCGCACCGGCCAGCTCCACGCACTTGAGCGTCACCTCGCTGGCCACACGGCCGGCCTTGGCCTTGGCGATCGAGGCCTCTTTCGAGTTGGGCAACTTGTTGTCAGCCATCCAGGCGGCCTTCAGCGTCAACAGACGCGCCGCCTCCCATTCCGCCTCCAGGCGATACAGTGTCGCCTCGGCATGAGTGACGGTCAGCAGCGGCTTGGCGTAATCAAGGCGGCAGCCCGCCCTGATCAGCAACTCACGCGTGCGCTCCAGCGCAGCACGCGCGACACCGACCGCCATGCCCGCCACCAGCGGCCGGGTGTTGTCGAAAGTCTCCATGACCCCGGCAAAGCCCTTCTGCACGTCGATCTCGGCGTTTCCCAGCAGGTTGGCCGCTGGTACCCGACAATCGCTGAGGCTGATCGAAGCCGTATCGGATGCCTTGATCCCCAGCTTCTTCTCCAGTCGCGTAACCGTCATTCCCGCTGTGCCCTTCTCCACCACGAAGGATTTGATCGCTGCACGCCCCAGGCTTTTGTCCAGCGTGGCCCAGATCACCACGGCATCGGCACGCTCACCGGAGGTGACGAAGATCTTCTCGCCATTGAGAATGTAGTGATCACCGTCGCGCACCGCCGTGGTGCGGATCGCGGCCGAGTCAGAGCCGCAACCGGGCTCGGTAATGGCCATGGCCGCCCAGGCCCCGGCGAAACGCGCCAGTTGTTCGTCATTGGCCACCGCCGCGATGGCTGCGTTGCCCAGGCCCTGGCGTGGCATGGCCAGCAGCAGGCCGACATCGCCCCAGCACAGCTCCATCACGCCGAGCAGCGCTGCCATGTTGCCAGCGTTCTCGTTGCCTGCCTGCTGTTCGCGTGCAGCCCCGCGCTTGCTGGCCGAGCCGGCACCGACTGCGTCGGGCGAGCCTTCGTTCATGCCATCGAGCAACGCGGCGAGCAGATCCAGCTCCTTGGGATAGGCGTGCTCGACCTTGTCATACTTGCGCGAGATCGGCCGGAAGTAGTGCTTGGCCACCTGCTGCGCCTGCTGTTGCAGGCCGTGGAATTTACGGGGGGTTTCCAGGTTCATGCTTGTCTGCCTGTTCAGAGATGAAGGCCGCCAGCGAGCACTGCCAAGCTGCGCAGGTCGCGATACCAGCGCTCGACCGGGTGTTCCTGAGTAAAACCATGCCCCCCGAGCAGTTGCACCGCATCGGAACCGATCTTCATCGCCTTATCCACACAGAGCAGACGTGCCAGATAGGCCTCACGGCGCAGCGGCAAACCGGCCTCGGCACGGGCGCAGGCCCGCCAGAGCAGCACGCGCATGGCGTCCAGTTCGATGGCGATGTCGGCCACCATGAAGGCCACGCCCTGGCGATGACTGATCGGCTCGCCGAACGCGTGGCGCTCGTTGCAGTACCTCGTCACGTAATCCAGTGCCGCCTGCGCCGTACCGACTGCAAGGGCGCAGAATGCCAAGGCCGAGTAATCGAGGAAGGTCAGAAAGTCGAAGCCATCGCCTGCCAGGCGGCACTCGCTCGACACCTTGACGCCTTTCAGTTGAATACGCGCCAACCCACACGCCTTGAGCCCCATTCCCGGCTCGGCACGGCGGCTGACGCCTTTGCTCGCCGCATCGACGATAAATAGCGCCGGGCCATCAGTTGCCTGGGCACTTACGATCAATCGACTGGCAGCCAGACCGGCGATGACCAGCGCCTTCTCTCCATCGAGCAGATAGTGCGTGCCGCGCTTGCGCGCCCGCGTCGCAGGCTGACCAGCATCGGTCAATACGCCGGGCTCAGTGACCGCCAAGGCGAAGGCTGGCGCACCTTGCTCGCTGACGAATGCCGGCAACCAGGCAGCCTGCTGCGCCGAGCTTCCCCAGCGACGAATGCAATTGGCTGCAGACAGCGGCACCAGCAAGGCGGCGGCCAGAGAAAAGTCGCCCTGCGCCAGGCTATCGGCGATCAGCGCGTTGCTCAGCACGGTGCGCTCCCCAGCAAGACCACCTAGTGCCTCGGCAACACCATAGTGCGCCAGGCCCAGTTCATGCGCCTGATTGAGCAGTGCTGCCGGCACGTGAGCCTGGGCATCGGCCTCGTGCGCGGCCGGGCGCAGAACCTCCAGTGCGAAGCCCTGGAGCATGTCCACCAGCATCTGCTGTTCTTCGGTCAGCGACAGGTCAAACAGGTCATCGGCTGCAGGGCGCGGCCTGTTGCGGGTGCCGCCGGCGGCCAGGCGAAAACTGGCGCGGCTACCGCTGTAGACGAGCTTCTCGAAGGATTTGCGTACCTTGAGGCGGTCTGGCCAGTCGGCCTGGGCCAGCTTGCTCAGTACGTTCAGGGCCTGGCCCTGTGTATCGACGATCATGGCATCTCGCTCCACGTGAGGGATGCCATCGATGATGCGCTGCCGACTGGCACACGCCTATGACCCTCAAGACGCGGCGCGGCGGCAATCGGGTCAAGCCACGGACAAGCTGAGCAAGGTCTGCGCCTTGCTCAGCCAGCGGTCACTTGCTGCGAATCTTCTCGACGATAGCGGTGGTCGAGCTGTTTTCCACCAGCCCCAGCACACGTACTACGCCGCCATGGGCCTGGACGATATCGGCACCTACCACCTGATCGATGCCGTAGTCGCCGCCCTTGACCAGCACATCCGGCAGTACCTGTGCGAGCAGGCGCTCGGGCGTGTCTTCAGCGAAGCTCACCACCCAATCCACCGCACCGAGACCGGCGAGCACGGCCATGCGCCGATCGACGGCGTTGATCGGACGCCCAGGACCTTTCAGACGGCTGACAGAGGCATCATCGTTGATCGCCACGATCAGGCGGTCACCCTGCGCACGGGCCTGTTCCAGATAGGTCACATGGCCGGCGTGAAGAATGTCGAAGCAGCCATTGGTGAACACGATCTTCTCGCCATGGGCGCGAGCGTCCTCGATGGCGATCAGCAACTGATCCAGGCTCAGTACGCCACGCTCGGAGCCTTCTTCGCGCTGCACGGCGCGGCGCAGCTCGGGCGCGCTGATCGCTGCAGTGCCCAGCTTGCCGACGACGATGCCGGCAGCCAGGTTGGCCAGAGCCACCGCCAGCGGCAACTCCTCACCAGCAGCGATGGACGCTGCCAGGGTGGAAATGACCGTATCGCCTGCACCGGTAACGTCGAATACCTCGCGGGCACGGGCTGGCAGATGCAACGGGGCGTGCTCCGGGCGCAGCAGGGTCATGCCGTGCTCGCCACGAGTTACCAATAGCGCGCCCAGCTCCAGTTCGCGCATCAGCGTGGCGCCCTTGCTGACCAGCTCGGCCTCATCGGCGCACCCCCCCACGATGAGTTCGAACTCATGCAGATTGGGCGTGATCAGGCTGGCTCCACGGTAGATGGAGAAGTCCTTGCCCTTGGGATCGGCCAGCACCGCAATGCCCTTCTTGCGCGCGGCCTGGATCAACACCTGATGATTCTGCAACGCACCCTTGCCATAGTCCGACAGCACCAACACCTTGATCCCATCGAGCAACCTATCGACCTCACGCGCCAGGGCCGCGGTATCGGTGTTGAAAGGCTCTTCGAAATCCATGCGCAGCAGTTGCTGGTGACGGCTCATCACCCGCAACTTGACGATGGTCGGCCGGCTGTCATGACGCTGAAAATGTGCATCCACACCCGCACCACGCAGGCTGTCGCTCAGGCTTTCAGCGGCTTCATCATTGCCGGTCACGCCAACCAGCAAGGCTCGCGCGCCGAGCGCGGCGATATTCAGGGCCACGTTGGCAGCACCACCGGGACGATCCTCGATCTGCTCGACACGCACCACCGGCACCGGCGCCTCAGGAGAAATCCGTGAGGTGCCGCCATGCCAATAGCGATCGAGCATCACGTCGCCCACCACCAGAACGGCGGCTTGATCGTAACGGGGCATGGTCAACTTCATAGGAGCTCCAGAGCAAAAAATGGAAGGAATGATAACATGGCCACTCAGTCAGCCCGCCCCCCCCTTATCTGGTGACACGCGCACCCAGAACAGCTCATGACGACGTACCGCCTTGCGGAAAAAGTCATCCTGCTGCATCTCCGGCCAGCGCCGACCGACCAACACCCACTGGATGACTCGGCGCAGTCGCTTCTTCAGCGGTAGGGGTGTCTGCAAGTCGTGCTGCATTGCCAGGGCCTGCGTTTTATCCAGCCGCGCGACCGCATCCAGCACCGGACTCCACAGGCCATCCGCCGGCAATGGCTCCTGCCTTGGCGGCAAAGCCACGCCAGCGCCTACCGGGCCCATGGGCCAACGATCGTTGTCATAGAGGTGATTGGCATACAGCAGCCGAACCTCGGGGCGCCAGCCACTGAGCTCGACAGCCTCTTCCAGGGCCCATCCGGCCTGGATATGGTCCGGATGGGGGTCCAGTTCAGGGTGCGGCAGGACCACCACCTCGGGGCGAAAATGCTTGAGCAGCGCCGCGAGATCACCCACCAGATTGTTCCAGCAGGGTACACCGTCGACATCGCCGGGCAGCATCAGAGGGTTGAAGCGGCGCACGCTGCGAATATCCGACTCGCCGGACTCTTGCGAAGGAAAAGCCTTGCACGGCTGGGCGCGCATGGGCACCAATTGCAGACAGTAATAACCCAGCTGCACGCAACGGCTAGCCGGCACGCCACCCCAGAGCGGCACAGTCAGGCTGCTCCAACTGCGCAGCCGCCCCTTGAGACGCGCCGCAGCAGCCTTATCGAGCCCCATCCGGCGGTAGTTATGAGCCTCGATCTCGCCCTGGGTAAGGGTGACGATACAGGCCTCGGCACTGCGACTGTAGAGACCAAAGGCGGCAAGCTCGGCATCGTCCGCATGGGGAGCGATGACCATCAGCCGACGTGATGCATAGTCCGGGTTGGCGAAGGTATACAGGCTGACGTCAGACGATAGGCGGCAGAAGCGCGTCCGCAATTGCAGCCGTCCATCCCGCAGCGCCGGCAGCAGACCGGAAAGATTGAGATAACGCCGGCCACGGACACCGCGCTCGAAATCCTGACGATCACAGGGTCGATCGTCGACAATCAGTACGTGGGGGTCCAGCCATCGCCCCAGCCAGGTGCTACGCATCTCGACCCCGAGGATCAGGGTATCGGCACCGGCCGGCAACTGACTGACGTCCAGCTTCAACCGCCCCTTTTCCAGGCAGCCAGCTATCTGCCGCGCCGAGCCGGGAAAGGCATAGCGATAGTCCTCCCGCGGCGAATAAAAGAGATGGTCGGCGAACCAGGCCTCATGAGCGATCCAGGCCAGCACCAGAAACACCGGCAGGCTGTTCCAACCCGCGAACCAGTCAAGCGCCACCAGAACCAGCAGGGCCAAGACCATGAAGAGACGCTTGCCGCGCCGATGACGGCGCAGCAATTGCTGTTTACGTGTTTCCATTCACTTAAACCCGAAAAGCGGCGACTCTGTTGCACCAACGATCCTTGTAATCCTGATCGGCACGACCGAACGAATAGCGCAACGCCTTGCCCTGGGCACGAGCTTCCGCCCAGGCGGCCTGGGTGTTGATGAAGCTGAGAACGCTACCGGGGCTGAGGTGATGCAACCGAGGGTCGACACCACCATTGATGTACTCGTAGCTGATCCAGTCTGCCGACTCGACCCTGTACAGCACCTGAACGGCAACGGGAAAACCGTCCAGCATCAGTAGCGACCCACCGAGAAACTCCCACAGCAGGCGGAAGACCTCGGCCAGATTGGGTTTGCCCGGCACTGAAAAACCCCAGCGGCGCTCAAACAGCTCGCTGTAGATGGCGGCCAGCTCGGCGGGGGTGAGCTCCGCCACAGCACGCACCACGCCGCCAGCCTCTTCGAACAGGCGCAATTCGCGCCGCTGGTTGTAACGAAATTTCTTCGACAACTCCTCCGGCGCTCGGGCCAGGGCCAGTTGCTCCTGCTGTGGATGCAGGCCGATGTACCCGCCCTGGTTCAATTCAGAAACGTAAGCAGCCTCGTGCCGCAGCGCGATGCCCGTATTCGGGGCGACCGGAAGAATGATCTCGGCATTACCCATATCGAAGAGATTGCGCAGGCCCTTGCGTTTCAACACCCGCCGGGACAACGCCAGATGCCGCCCCCAGGTGGGTATGGCGGCCTTGAGCTCACCGTCGGCGACATGCCCGAGATAGCGCACCGGAATACCCGCCAGCCCAGCCAGGCGGGCGACAACCTGCGGATGAGTGATGACGCTACCGCCGAAACGCGTCCAGGCATCAGCATAGTCGGCCGCGTCAATGGGCACCCAGCCGCGCTCGCGCCAGGCTCGCAGATGATTAAGCATCAGGCGTCCTGTTCAGCGGCGAAGACTTCGCCTTCCTCCTCGAACTGCCTGGCATGCAGACGGGCGTAGTAGCCATTCAGCGCCAGCAGCTCGGCGTGGCTACCTCGCTCGACGATTCGCCCCTGATCCATTACCAGGATCAGGTCGGCCTTCTCGATGGTCGACAGGCGGTGCGCAATCACCAGCGTCGTACGCCCCATCATCACGTGATCCAGAGCCGCCTGAATATGCCGCTCAGACTCGGTATCCAGCGCCGAGGTGGCCTCGTCAAGGATCAGCAGAGGCGCATCCTTGAGCAGCGCCCGGGCAATGGCTAGACGCTGGCGCTGACCGCCGGAGAGCAGCACGCCATTCTCACCGACCAGCGTGTCATAGCCCTGCGGCATCCTCTCGATAAACTCAGCGGCGTAGGCATCCCTTGCCGCTTGCTGCACAGCCTCCAGCGGCGCACCGGCCAGATCACCATAGGCGATATTGTTGCGTACCGTGTCGTTGAACAGGGTGACATGCTGAGTCACCAGGGCGATATGCCGGCGCAGGTTGCGTAGCCGGTAGTCCTCGACATCCACGCCGTCGAGGAGGATCTGTCCCTGCTCGTGGTGGTAGAAACGCGGAATCAGGTTGGCCAGCGTCGACTTACCGCTGCCGGAACGACCAACCAAGGCAATCATCTGCCCGGGCTCGGCGCTGAAACTCACGTCATCAAGGACGGCCTTGTCGCTGCCTGAGTAGGTAAAGCTCAGGTTACGCACTTCCAACCGACCACTGACCCGCTCACGTACAACCGAGCCTTCGTCCTCTTCAGGGCTTTCGTCGAGCTGCTCAAAAATGCTTTCGGCACCAGCTAGCCCCTTCTGGATGGTCGAGCTGACTTCGGACAACTGGCGGATCGGCTTCGGCAATAAACCGGCCAGCGTTATGTAGGCCACCAGATCACCCGCCGAAGCATCGCCGCGCATGAACAGCACCAGAAACATCAGCACGGCCATGGCGCTATAGATCACCAGCTGCAGCATCGGCGTGTACACCGCACCGGTCTTGGTCATGCGCATCTGCTTGTGCGTATTGTCCCTGGACGCCGTCTGGAAGCGCTCCGATTCGTAGGATTCGCCACCGAAACTGCGCACTACCCGATAACCATGGATGGTCTCGGAGGCAACATGGGTAACGTCGCCCATGGCGACCTGGATCTTCTTGCTCTGCTTGCGAAACTTGCGGCTGGCACTGGTGACCATCAGGCCAATCAGCGGCAGGATCGCCACCATGACCAGCGTTAGCTTCCAGTTCATCACCAGTAGCGTCGCGAACAGGAAGATCACCGTCATTCCCTCGCGGATCAAAACCTTGATGGCATCTGTAGCAGCCCCGGTGACCATGGTCACGTTGAAGGTGATGCGCGAAATAAGATGCCCGGAGTTGTGACTGTCGAAGTAACGATTGGGTAGCACCAGCAGCTTGTCGAATAACGCCACACGTAGATCGTGAACCAATCCCAGCGACACCTTGGCCAGAAAAAAATTACCGAGAAACGAGCCCACGCCCTGCCACAGGGCGATCAAAACGATCAGCAAAGGAACCGTCTGCAGCAGTTTCATATTGGCCAAGAAGGGGATATCTGCCAGGTAAGGCACACTGGCGAACAGGCTCGCATCTGGATTGGACAGGCCATCGACGAAGTACTTGAGGATATAGCCCAGCATCGGCTGGGTGGAGGCGAAAATCAGGAACCCCAAAATGCTCAGTGCGAAAAAACCTACATACGGTCTGACATACCGTAGCAACCGCAGGTAAACGCGAAGATCCGATTGCCGGTTAGAATTGGCCACTCTCGATCCTTTAGCTATTCAGAGAAAATTGATGCGGATTGTACCAGCGAAAGAATTACAGCAGTGGCTCGACCGGTCGGAGGTGCTTGAGAAAGACGGCCGCGGACCAAAGGTGCTGCGCCAGCCTGACGGACTGCTGCTGAAGATATTCCGCCCGCGACGCCGACTGTGGTTCGCCCGGCTGCGCCCTCCCGCGCTGCGTTTCGCCGAAAATGCCAGGCTCCTGGCCGAACACGAAATTGCCGCGCCGCAAGTCGGCGAGTGTCTGTGGCTAGACCGCCGGCAGGCCGTGAGCGCCTGTCTCTACTCGCCTCTTCCCGGCCAGTCGCTGGACTACCTGTATCACCAGGCCCGCCATGAATTCGACGCCCTACTGCCTGAGCTGGGTAGTTTCATCCACGACCTGCACCAGCGGGGCATCTATTTCCGCTCACTGCATCTGGGCAACATTCTGCGCCTACCTGAGGGCGGGTTCGGCCTGATCGATTTTCTCGACATGCGCTTCAAACGCGCCCCTCTGAGTAGCGGCTTGGCGCAGCGCAATTTGAAGCACCTCAGCAGTTATCTACGCCGCAGCCAGATCGACGACTTTCCCTGGCAACGCCTGCTGCAGGCCTACGAGCAGCAGGTAACGGGCAACCGCTCATTGTGAGCTGCGGACGGAGCGAGCCGCTTCCGGCTCGCCCAAGTGAGCCGGCGGGAGGGCACCTTGCCTCGCTTTCATATCGAGCACAATGGCTAGCGCAATGGGTAGCCAGGTGACGAACCAGATGGGCGCAGGTTTCACCCATGGCGCAGTCCCCTCCGTCAGCACAACAAGTCCTGAATAAAGCCACAAAGTGACAACAGCCCTACCGAGAGCAGAGTGTCGCTGCTGGAAGGCGCGCCAGCCCGACCATCCCCAAAGCGCCGCCCACAACAGCAGCCCCGGGACTCCAAACCTGATGCCAATATCCAGGAACATATTATGCGGATGACGTGAGATGTCCTCCAGAGCGGCAATCTCAATACTGTAATCCCCGAGCCCCAGACCGTACCGCCAATGCTCCAGCAGCAAATCGAATCCCTGCGCCCACAGTTCTGGCCGATAGGAAAAACCACGACTGAGCAAGGAGCTGGGGTGAATCAGCAGCACCAGCGCGAGTAGCAAAACGGAAACTGATGCCATCGCATAAGCGGCACGACTTCGCAATAGGACACTGCCCCCAAAAAAAGCCATCACCAGACACAACCAGATCCAGCGACTCTGATTGAAATACAGGAATACGCCGTAGCCGAGCAAGGCGACCAGCAGCAATACCGTTTGCCAGGCATTGCGCTTGCTCGCAAAACCAAGCATTGCTGTCAGAATCACCAATGCTCCGCAGGCCTGAGCAGCCGGAATCACCACTCGCCAGACACCCATTGCCACAACCCGCGCGCCAGCGGGCTCACCTTGCAACCAATAGAAGACAACGCACGACAATCCGGCACCGAGTCCACCCAGCAGGCCGCAGAGCAACAGGAAACCTGAGAACCTTTCCCTCCAGTGCATGGCACAAACCACGAACCCCAGTAAGGTCAGAGCAATGTAAAAGGGCAGTTTTAACTCACGATACTCGCCGTCTTGCCCACTAAAGGTCAGTAAGACGACCAGCAGGAACCAGACTGATAGCGACAGGTATAACCAGATGAAAAGCCTATCAACCTGCGGGTACTCATGGCGCAATAGAAGAAAATGAGCTAAGGCCGGGACCCAGAGCAAGGCGATGATCAGCCGGTGATAATAGGTATTGCTGGAAATCAGCCAGGGACCACAGAGAAAACAAGTCAGCCCGATAATAGCCAGCCATGACAGCCAGCCGTCCACACGAGCTCGATTTTTCAAAAGCAAAAGATCACCACCATACGAAAAAAAACTTAGCCAATGCCCCGAGATAAGCGCGAAGGCAATTCACCCTGCCAAACTGCTCGGCGATACTCGACAGCTCTCGTAAATTCATCAACCCAGCGGACTGGATACGCCGACGCAGCAACTCCCGCTGCTCCCTGAGGATGCGCTTCCTTTTGCGCAGCTTCAAACGCTCGAATTCTTTCATCACCAGACCATATGCCTGCTCCTGTCCGTTCTCGAGTAAGGTGAGCGCTTCCTGCCTAGCGTTCTCGTAAACCCGTTCCTTGTACGCCGAAAAATCGACCACATGGGTTGCGCTGCTCTTGTGAACCCTGGTCAACGCAATGGCCTGCGGCGCATCCATGAAAGCTATATAGGCGCCATACAGGGCGCAGCGCAGCCAGTAATCCCAATCCTCCAAAGCCTGCAGACGGATATCGAAATAGCCGACTCTATCGACCAGAGACCGGCGCATCATCGCTGCGTGAATGGCCATGTTGTTCCCTCTCATGAAGACCGGGAGCGTGGCCTCATATCTGCCATTGATCACGACCGACCACTCCACGACCGACGACAAGTCCAGCCGAGTGAAAAGCTGCTCTTCACAGCCATCGCGGAAATAGCGAAAACGCGAATAGGAGATAT
>CAMPIF010000074.1 GCA_946886245.1 Ectopseudomonas composti
GCCCAGGGACGGAATCGAACCGCCGACACGGGGATTTTCAATCCCCTGCTCTACCAACTGAGCTACCTGGGCCAACGGGGCGCTATTAGACGGATTTGAAGGATCAGTGTCAAGCGCAGGTTTGAAAAATATTTAATTATTTCGGGCGCTTAGGCTCGTGACGGGTAGGGTGCGCCGTGCGCACCGCCCTGCAGATGCCCTGGTGCGCATGGCGCTCCCTACGCCTGTCTCACTCGCTTGGCGGCACGTAGCCTTCGGCCTGGGCGTACTCCTCGCCGGAGAGGAACTTGTCCATCTCGGTTTGCAGGAACTTGCGGTCCTCGGCGTTCATCATGTTCAGGCGGCGCTCGTTGATCAGCATGGTCTGGTGCTTTTGCCACTCGTCCCAGGCCTGCCTGGAGACGTTGGTGAAGATGTCTTCGCCTTTGGCGCCGGGGTAGGGCGCGCGATCCAGGCCGGGCAGTTCCTGTTTGTATTTGCGGCACAGCACGGTGCGGGTCATGTCGGTTCTCCAGCGGTAATGACTTGCGCCGCGCGTTTCAGCAGCTTCTTCACCGGGGCGGCGAGCCCCAGGCGCGGCGGGGTGGCGAGGTTATACCAGAGCCAGTCGGCCTCGGCCACGCGACCTGGCTGTTCGGTCACTTCGATCAGCCAGGGTTCGATGGCCAGCTGGAAGTGGCTGAAGGTGTGGGTCAGGCCTTCCAGTTCGCGGCGTTCGCCGAGTGCGAGCTGTTGCTGCTGGCCGAGTTCTGCGAGCTGCTCGAGGTCGTCCAGCTCCGGCAGGCTCCACAGTCCGCCCCACAGTCCGGTGGAGGGGCGGCGATAGAGCAGGATATCGCCGGCATCATTGACCAGCAGCGGCATCAGGGTGCGTTTCTGCGGCAGTGCCTTGCGCGGCTTGGACACCGGGTAGCGGATTTCCAGGCCGAGCAGGTGCGCCTGGCAGCCGCTGCGCACCGGGCACAGCAGGCAGGTGGGTTTGCTGCGCGTGCAGAGGGTGGCGCCGAGGTCCATCATCGCCTGGGTGTAGTGGTTGACCCGTTCGTGCGGGGTGAAGCGCTCGGCGACGTCCCACAGCTGTTTGGCCACCTTCGGCTCGCCCGGATAGCCCTCCTGCGCGACGTAGCGCGCCAGCACACGCTTGACGTTGCCGTCGAGGATCGGCGCACGCAGGCCCATGCTCAGGCTGGCGATGGCGCCGGCGGTGGAGCGGCCGATGCCGGGCAGCTCGCTGAGCGCCTCTACGCTGCGCGGGAACTCGCCGCCGTGCTCGCGCATGACGATCTGCGCGGTCTTCTGCAGGTTGCGCGCGCGGGTGTAGTAACCCAGGCCGGTCCACAGGTGCAGCACTTCGTCTTCCGGCGCTTCGGCCAGGTCCTTCACGGTCGGCAGGGCGGCCATGAAGCGGTCGAAATAGCCAAGCACGGTGCTGACCTGCGTCTGCTGCAGCATGATTTCCGACACCCAGACGCGGTAGGGCGTGATGCCCTGCTGCCAGGGCAGGTCCTTGCGCCCGTGCTGGTCGTACCAGGTCAGCACGGCGCCGTTGAACTGCTCGGGGCTCATCGGTTGAACAGGCCCTTGAGTGCGTCTTTCAGTTCCGGGCTGACCTTGTCGCCGAGCTTCTCTTCCAGCTTCTCGGTCAGCTTGTTGCCGGCCAGGCGCGCGGCGATCTTGCCGAGGCCGTCCTGATCCAGGCGGCAGGCCTTGGCGCCGAGTTCCAGCGGGCCACGGCAACGCAGCGGCCATTCGATGCCGACGTAGCGCTCGTTGACCTGACAGGCCGGGTCCGGCATTTCGCGCTGGTCGCCTTCCAGGGTGATGCCGACCTTGTAGTCGAGGCCGAGCACGCGCAGGTCGAGGTCGCCGTTGCCGCTGACTGCCAGGCCTGGCACCTGGGCCTTGAGGTCCGGGTTGTGGGCGACCCCGTCGCGCACGCTGAGGCTGCCCTTGAGTTCGCGGAAGGGGGTGTCCTTGCCGGTTGGCGGGTTGCTCAGCGCCTTGCGGTTGAGGGTGGCGATGCCACGGCACAGCTGCTGTTCGAGGTTGGCGTCGACCAGCACGCCGTCGTTGAGGACGAAGCTGGCGTTGCCGTTGAGCGCTTCGACCCAGGCCTTCTGGCTGTTGCCACGGGTGTTGAACTTGGCGTCCAGGTCGAGCAGGCCCTTGATCGGCGAAGGCTGATCGTCCTTCTTCAGCAGCGGCTCCAGCGGTATGCGGGTCAGGCGCTTTTCCACGCTGAGCATCGGCTCGGCCTGGCGCACGTCGATGCGACCGCTGCCGGCGAAGCTGCCGCCCTGCAGTTTGCCGCGCGCCTCTTGCAGGGTGATCAGGCCGCCACGGCCATTGGCCTTGAGGTTGACGTCGCTGAGCGCGTGCTTGTCGTAGGTGAGCTGGGCGAGGCTGAGCGCCAGTTGCAGGTCGAGTTTGCGCAGTTGGTCAACCGGCAGCACTTTCTCGTCGCTCCAGGCCTGCTGGGTGGGTTTTTTGGGCAGCGGGGTGGTGCCGTCCTTGCCGGCGCCGGCGATGCTGTCCTTGACCTCGGCCTTGCGCGCGGCAGCGGCACTGTCCTGGGTTTTTGGCGGCAGGTAGCGGTTCAGATCGAGCTTGTCGCCCTTGAGATCGGCACGCAGGGCCTGCTTGGCGAAGTCGCTCACGCCGAGGTTGCCGGTGAAGGTGCTGCCGTCGAGCTTGAGGTTGAGCTCTTCGAGCATCATGCCCTTGCTCGAACCGTTCAGGCGGCTGACCAGTTCGAACTGGCTGAGGCTATCGGCGGCCTGCATGGCCGGCAGTTCGACGCCGATACCGTCGAGGAACTCGCGCAGGTTGAGCGAAGCGATGGACAGGCCGCCGGAAATCCTGGCGTCCTTGTCCAGTTCGCGTGCCTTGATTTCGCCGAGGGCGCGCAGCTGGTTGGCGGAGAGCTTGAGGCCATTCCACTCGGCGATGTTGGCGGCCAGGTCGACCAGCAGTTGGCCCTGGGCGGAGAAGTTCAGGGTCTTGCCCTTGAGCGGCTCGCCCGAGGCTTCGCCGGCCAGCTTGAGGTCTTCGAACTGGTAGCGCTTGAGCGCGCGGTCGAAGCGCAGCTGGCCTTCAACCTCGCTGCGTGCGCGCAGCACCGGCTGATTGGTGCCGAAGAAGGCGCTGAGTTTGACCGGAATACTGGCGCCTTCGCGGATGGCGCCGGTTTTCAGCTCGATGTTCTCGACGGTGAACTGCTGGCCCTTCTGCGCGTCGCTGTAATCAACGCGCGAGTTGCTCAGGGTGAGGCTGTCGATATCCAGCTTGACCGTTTGGCCGGCCGGTTTGTCGCTCGGCTGGCTCGGCGGCGTGGTGTCGCCCGGCGCCGGCTCGCCAGGTGCTTGCTGTGGCGCACTGGCCTGGGCGGGGCGGCCGACGCCTTCCCAGTTGCCATGGCCCTTGTCGTCACGCTGCAGGTTGAGGTTGAGGCCGTCGACGCGGATGTCGCTCATCTGCACTTCCTTGCGCAGCAGCGGCATCACGCGCACTGACAGGCCGATCATGCGCAGGTCGGCGAAGGGCTTGTCCGGGGCGTCGGCGCTGGCCAAGGTGGCGTCGGTGAGTTCCAGGCCCAGCCAGGGGAACAGGCTCCAGCCGATGTCGCCCCTGAGCTGCAGTTCGAGGTTGGCCTTGTCGCGGGCGATCTGGCGGATCTCATCCTTGTAGTCGTTGGGGTCGAACAAATGGGTCAGGGCGAACAGCAGCGCCACTACGATCAGTAGCAGGCCGAGAAAGAAAAGGCCCAGGATCTTGCCTAACGCTTTCATGGACGGGTCCTTGTGGAATGGCGATTTGCAGAAGACTGCCGATTATAGCGTCATGCCGCCATGTCCAGGCGCCTGCTCGAGGCGGCGAACGGGGGCGGGCTCGAGCTTGGATCGGAATAGGCTCGAGCGGTTCCCCGGCGCTGCGGCGTGCAGCATGCGGTGTGTATCGACAGCATCTATCACGCAATAGATGAGGTCTTTTGGGTTTTTGCGAAAAAAACAAGAAATCTGCATGAATTGATAAAAATTGACTTCTTGCGCGGCGATTTGTCGCGCCCTGGTGCTACTCTCCGCAAGCTTTTGCTTCGGCGGGCTGATGCGATTGCCCTTGCTTGCTCGTAACCATAAGAAGAGACCTCTCTAATGACTGACGCCTTTGCATTGGACGGCGTTGCAGCGAAGCCTGCATTCCTGTCCAAAGAGCGCATCATCGCGCGACCCGGTTTCAACCGTTGGCTGGTGCCGCCAGCCGCTCTCGCTATTCACCTGTGTATCGGCATGGCCTACGGCTTCTCGGTGTTCTGGCTGCCGCTGTCGAAAGCGGTCGGCATCACTGCCGCCACGGCCTGCACGCCGGAAATGGGCTTCTTCGAGCAGATCTTCGCCAGCAACTGTGACTGGCAGATTTCCATGCTCGGCTGGATCTACACCCTGTTCTTCGTTTTCCTTGGCTGCTCGGCTGCCATCTGGGGTGGCTGGCTGGAGCATGCTGGCCCGCGCAAGGCTGGCGTGGTTTCCGCGCTGTGCTGGTGCGGTGGCCTGCTGATTTCCGCGCTGGGTATCTATAGCCATCAGATCTGGCTGCTGTGGCTGGGTTCGGGGGTGATCGGCGGTATCGGTCTCGGCCTGGGCTACATCTCGCCGGTTTCGACCCTGATCAAGTGGTTCCCGGACAAGCGCGGCATGGCGACCGGCATGGCGATCATGGGCTTCGGTGGTGGTGCGATGGTCGGTGCGCCGCTGGCGGCGATTCTGATGAATCACTTCGCTTCGGCTGAAGGCGTTGGCGTCTGGCAGAGTTTCGTGGTCATGGCGGTGATCTACTTCATCTTCATGATGGGCGGCGCGCTGTCCTACCGCGTACCGCCGACTGGCTGGAAGCCGGCAGGCTGGACCGCGCCGGTGGCCAAGGCCAACAACGCGATGATCACCAAGGGTCACGTGCACGTGAACACCGCGTGGAAGACCCCGCAGTTCTGGCTGGTCTGGGCTGTGCTGTGCCTGAACGTGTCGGCGGGTATCGGCATCATCGGCATGGCTTCGCCTTTGCTGCAGGAAGTCTTCGCCGGCAAGCTGATCGGTGTCGACCTGGCATTCAACGAACTCAGTTCCGCGCAACTGGTCGAGATCGCCGCCATTGCCGCCGGGTTCACCGGTCTGCTCAGTCTGTTCAACATCGGCGGCCGCTTCTTCTGGGCTTCCTGCTCGGACTTCATCGGGCGCAAGGGCACCTACTTCGTGTTCTTCGGTCTGGGTTTCGCGCTCTACGCCGCGGTGCCGATGCTGGGTCAGCTGGGCAGCCTGGCGCTGTTCGTGTTGGCGTTCTGCATCATCCTGTCGATGTACGGCGGCGGCTTCGCCACCGTGCCGGCCTACCTGGCCGACCTGTTCGGCACGCAGATGGTCGGCGCGATCCACGGTCGCCTGCTGACCGCCTGGGCGGTGGCGGGTGTGCTCGGTCCTGTGCTGGTCAACTACCTGCGCGAGTACCAGCTGAGCATCGGTGTGGAGAAGGCTGCGGCCTACGACATCACCCTGTATATCCTGGCCGGCCTGCTGGTGCTGGGCTTCATCTGCAACGCCCTGGTGCGTCCGGTGGCGCCGAAGTACTTCATGACCGAGGCCGAGCTGGCCGCCGAGCGCGCCCATGGCGAGAAGTCGGCACCGGCGTCGAGCGAGCTGGAGTGGTCGGCTGATCCGTCGAGCAAGCCGGTGGCGGTCGCCGCCTGGTTGGTGGTGGGTATTCCGCTGGCCTGGGGTGTGTGGATCACCCTGCAGAAGACCGTCGTGCTGTTCCAGTAACGCCGTGCTCGTGGAAAAGCCCGCGCAGGCCCGTCGCCTGCGCGGGCTTTTTCGTTTCTGGCCGTTCGACCATCGCCGGTAGCCGTTGCCGCCCCGGCACGCCTATAATGCTGGCCTTTTTCCGTTAGTGATTCGTGGAGCTGGTGATGGCCGAACGTACGGCATTCGTCGAGCGCAACACCCTGGAGACCCAGATCAAGGTCTCGATCAATCTGGATGGCACCGGCAAGGCCAAGTTCGATATCGGCGTGCCCTTTCTCGAGCACATGCTCGACCAGATCGCCCGCCATGGCCTGATCGACCTGGATATCGAGTGCAAGGGCGACCTGCATATCGACGACCACCACACCGTGGAAGACGTCGGCATTACCCTCGGCCAGGCGTTCACCAAGGCTATCGGCGACAAGAAAGGCATGACCCGCTACGGCCATTCCTACGTGCCGTTGGACGAAGCGCTGTCGCGCGTGGTCATCGATTTCTCCGGGCGTCCCGGTCTGCAGATGCATGTGCCCTTCACCCGCGCGGTGGTTGGCGGCTTCGATGTCGATCTGTTCCAGGAGTTCTTCCAGGGCTTCGTCAACCATGCCCTGGTCAGCCTGCATATCGACAACCTGCGTGGCACCAACACCCACCACCAGATCGAAACGGTGTTCAAGGCCTTCGGCCGCGCGCTGCGCATGGCCGTCGAGCTGGACCCGCGCATGGCCGGGCAGATGCCCTCCACTAAAGGCGTGCTTTGATGCAAACGGTCGCGGTAATCGACTACGGCATGGGCAACCTGCACTCGGTGGCCAAGGCCCTCGAACACGTCGGCGCCGGCAAGGTGCTGGTGACCAGCGATGCCCAGGTGATCCGTGAAGCGGATCGCGTGGTATTCCCCGGGGTTGGCGCGATTCGCGATTGCATGGCCGAGATCAAGCGTCTGGGCTTCGATGAGTTGGTGCGCGAAGTCAGTCAGGATCGGCCGTTTCTCGGCATCTGCGTGGGCATGCAGGCGCTACTGGAACGCAGCGAAGAGAACGATGGCGTCGACTGCATCGGCCTGTTTCCCGGCCAAGTGCGCTTCTTCGGCAAGGGCATGGTCGAAGACGGCGAGCCGCTGAAGGTGCCGCACATGGGCTGGAACGAAGTCAGCCAGGCCGTCAAGCATCCGCTCTGGCACAACATTCCCGACCTGGCGCGCTTCTACTTCGTGCACAGCTATTACGTCGAGGCCGGCAACCCCAAGCAGGTGGTCGGTCGCGGCCACTACGGCAAGGATTTCGCCGCTGCGCTGGCCGATGGCTCGCGTTTCGCCGTGCAGTTCCACCCGGAGAAAAGTCATACCCATGGCCTGCAACTGCTGCAGAACTTCGCCGCCTGGGATGGTCGCTGGTAATGGCTCGCGCCAAGGTTCCCAGTCTGGCGCTCGAACCTGCCCAGGAGCAGGCCGCGCTGCTGATGCTGCAACGCTTTCTCGACGAGCGTTTCGAGCTGCAACTGGGCACCTTCGAAGTGCAGGAAGTCCTCGACCAGATCACCCGCGAGCTGGCGCCGCACTATTACAACAAGGCGATTCTCGATGTGCAGGCGCACCTGAAAGACAGGTTCGAGAGCATCGAGAGCGACCTGTGGGCGCTCGAGAAGAGCTGAGCGCCTTACCGAATTCAAACTTGAGCAGGTTCAACCGATGCTGATTATCCCCGCTATCGATCTGAAGGACGGCGCCTGCGTGCGTCTGCGCCAGGGCCGCATGGAAGACTCCACGGTGTTCTC
Source organism: Ectopseudomonas composti (assembly GCA_946886245.1). Next base: position 7,566 of record CAMPIF010000074.1, read on the forward strand.
CGATGACCCGGTGAGCATGGCCGCCAAGTGGGTCGAGGGTGGCTGCCGTCGTCTGCATCTGGTCGATCTCAACGGCGCCTTCGAGGGCCAGCCGGTCAACGGTGAAGTGGTCACCGCCATCGCCAAGCGCTACCCGACCCTGCCGATCCAGATCGGTGGCGGCATCCGCACCCTGGAGACCATCGAGCACTACGTGCGCGCCGGGGTCAGCTACGTGATCATCGGCACCAAGGCCGTGAAAGAGCCTGAGTTCGTCACCGAAGCGTGCAAGGCCTTCCCCGGCAAGGTGATCGTCGGTCTGGACGCCAAGGACGGTTTCGTCGCCACCGACGGCTGGGCCGAAGTGTCCAGCGTGCAGGCCACCGACCTGGCCAAACGCTTCGAGGCCGATGGCGTGTCCGCCATCGTTTATACCGACATCGCCAAAGACGGCATGATGCAGGGCTGCAACGTCGAAGCCACCGCCGCACTGGCCGCTGCCAGCAAAATTCCGGTGATCGCTTCCGGTGGCATCCACAACCTCGGTGACATCGAGAAGCTGCTGCTGGCGCGTTCGCCCGGCATCATTGGCGCCATCACCGGCCGTGCCATCTACGAAGGCACCCTGGACGTGGCCGAAGCGCAGGCCTTCTGCGACACCTTCAAGGGTTGAACCGTAGGGCGGGTGAAACCCGCCGCAATTGACGCAATCTTTATCGGTGGGTTGCACCCACCCTACGGGAGCTCCGTATGGCACTGGCTAAACGCATTATCCCCTGCCTCGACGTGGACAACGGCCGCGTGGTCAAGGGCGTCCAGTTCGAGAACATCCGCGATGCCGGCGACCCGGTGGAAATCGCCCGCCGCTACGATGAGCAGGGCGCCGACGAGATCACCTTCCTCGACATCACCGCCAGCGTCGATGGCCGCGACACCACGCTGCATACCGTCGAGCGCATGGCCAGCCAGGTGTTCATCCCGCTGACCGTGGGTGGCGGCGTGCGTACCGTGCAGGACATTCGCAACCTGCTCAATGCCGGCGCCGACAAGGTGTCGATCAACACTGCTGCGGTGTTCAACCCCGAGTTCGTCGGCGAAGCCGCGGCGCGTTTCGGTTCGCAGTGCATCGTCGTCGCCATCGACGCCAAGCGTGTTTCCGCGCCGGGTGAGCCGGGCCGCTGGGAGATCTTCACCCATGGCGGGCGCAAGCCGACCGGCCTGGATGCCGTGGCGTGGGCGCGCAAGATGGAAGAGCTGGGCGCCGGTGAGATCCTGCTGACCAGCATGGATCAGGACGGCGTCAAGAGCGGTTACGACCTTGGCGTGACCCGCGCCATCAGCGAGGCCGTGCGCGTGCCGGTGATCGCCTCCGGCGGCGTCGGCAACCTGCAGCACCTGGCTGACGGTATCCTCGAAGGCAAGGCCGATGCCGTGCTGGCCGCGAGCATCTTCCACTTCGGCGAATACACCGTGCCGGAAGCCAAGGCCTATCTGGCCAGCCGCGGTATCGTGGTGCGCTGATCGGTCGTGTCGCTCGGGCCACGGTCGTGGCCCCCGTTGAGTGCGCCACAGGGCCGTAACGAAAGCTGCGGGCGAGTCGACGGCAAAGTGCCAGCGATGCGACTAAAATTCCTCGTCATTCCTGAACCCTATGCCCTCTGCTGCTGGCGGATGGCATTCCCTTGCCGAACTATCCGACACGGAGTCCCCATGTTCCTTCTTCGATTCGTGACCGTACTGGCCCTGTCGTGTGGCCTCAGCCTCGCGCGCGCCGAGCCGCTGGTGCTGCTTACGGAAAACATGCCCCCTTTCAACATGTCGGTATCCGGCACCAACTACGCCCGTGACGAAGGTGTCACGGGTATCAGCTCCGACATCCTGCGCGCGGTATGCGAGCGTGCCGAGGTTGAGTGCCAGCAGATCCTGCGTTTTCCCTGGCAGCGCGTGTACCAGCAGACACTGGACGATGCCGGTTACGGAGTGTTCTCCACCGCGCGCACAGCCGAGCGTGAGGGGCTGTTCAAATGGGTTGGGCCCATTTCCAGGTACGACTGGGTACTGTTCGCCAAGGGCGACAGCCCGATCCAACTGGCCAGCATCGAAGACGCGCGCCGTTACCGGATAGGTGGCTACAAGGGGGATGCCAAGACCCAGTTCCTGCTGGACAGAGGCCTGGAGGTAAAGGCTGCGCTGCGTGATGCCGAAAACGTCAGGAAACTCGACAAAGGTCAGATCGATCTGTGGATTGCTTCCAGCCAGGCCGGACCGCTTACAGCCCGCCAGGAAGGCGTAGAGAACCTCAAGGTGGTTCAGCACTTGAACTCGGTGGACCTCTACCTGGCGCTCAACCTGCAGACACCTGACGAGCTGGTGCAGAAGTTGCAGCGTGCACTGGATTCGCTGCGGGCCGAGGGTGCGTTGAAGAGTATCGAGGCGCGCTACTGAGGCACACTGCCAGTAATCGCTGGGCCGGGGAGGGCGCGGCGGTTATCCTGAGGCGGTCTGCCTTTTCATAGAAAGAGAAATGTCATGTTCAAACGTCTGCTGATCGTGCTCGCTGGCACCCTTATGGTGCTCGCTGGTGCGGTGCGCGCCGAAGTGGATCCGAACTACAGCGTGGTCCTGCTGACCGAGAATTTCCCGCCTTACAACATGGCGATCAACGGCAAGAACTTCGCTCATGAAGACAACATCGATGGCATTGCCGTGGATGTGGTCAGAGAGATGTTCAAGCGTGCCGGGGTCAAGTACAACCTGACCCTGCGTTTTCCCTGGGATCGCATCTACAAGCTGGCGCTGGAAAAACCGGGCTATGGCGTCTTCGTCACCGCGCGCCTGCCGGAGCGTGAGGAACTGTTCAAGTGGGTTGGCCCGATCGGCCCTGACGACTGGGTGCTGCTGGCCAAGGGTGACAGTTCGATCAATCTGGCCAGCCTGGATGAGGCCAAGCAGTATCGCATCGGCGCCTACAAGGGCGACGCCATCTCCGAATACCTGGTCGACAAGGGCGTGGAGCACAGCACCTCGTTGCGTGACCAGGAAAATGCTCGCAAGCTGGTGGCCGGGCAGATCGATCTCTGGGCCACGGGTGACCCTGCCGGCCGCTACCTGGCCAAGCAGGAGGGTGTCTCCGGTCTGCGGACCGTATTGCGCTTCGACAGCGCCGAGCTGTACCTGGCGCTGAACAAGGAAACGCCCGACGAGATCGTCGCCAAGCTACAGGCAGCGCTGGATCAGATGCGTGCCGAAGGTTTCGTCGACGATATTCTCAACAGCTACCTGTAAGCACCGAACACGCGGCCGGCCACGAGCCGGTCGCTTGCCATGGACGGCAGAGCCACTGAGTGCCAATGACCGGGCTCGGGCCCATGCAAGGATGTCGCTAGCCATAACCAAAATCATGCGAGCGGTACGTCTTATGCTGAATACTCTGAAGAAAAGCCTGTTTGTCACCTTGTTCATGCTCTGCGGTTCCGCGCAGGCGGAGTTACCGCAGGATTACAAGGTGGTGCTGCTGACCGAGAATTTCCCGCCCTTCAACATGGCGGTGGACGACAAGAACTTCGCCCGTGACGACGGTATTGACGGTATCAGTGCCGACATCGTGCGCGAGATGTTCAAGCGTGCCGGCATCGACTACACCCTGACCCTGCGCTTCCCCTGGGACCGCCTGTATCGCCTGACGCTGGACAAACCCAACTACGCGCTGTTCTCCACCACCTATACCGAGGAGCGCAAACCGCTGTTCAAATGGGTCGGCCCGATTGCCAAGACCGGCTGGGTATTGCTCGCCGCGCCGGGCAACGACATCAAGGTGTCGAGTCTGCAGGACGCTGCCAAGTATCGCATCGGTGCCTACAAGAACGATGCCGTCAGCCAGAACCTGGAGAGCCAGGGCCTGGAGCCGATCAACGCCCTGCGTGACCAGGAGAACGTGAAGAAGCTGGTGCGCGGGCAAATCGACCTGTGGGCCACCACCGACCCGGTGGGTCGTTATCTGGCCAAGCAGGAAGACGTCACCGGCCTCAATACCGTGCTGCGTTTCAGGGATGCCGAGCTGTATCTGGCGCTGAACAAGGACACCCCGGACGAGGTGGTGCAGCGCCTGCAGAAGGCGCTGGATGAGCTGCGCAGCGAAGGCTTCATCGACGAGATTACCGAGAACTACCTGTAACCCTGTCCGGTTCCAAAACCCTGGGGTGTCGCGGGGCCGCCAGGGCCATGCGCTCCAGTCGTGACGCTGGTGCCTGCCTCGGTGCGCACGGCGCACCCTACGGGTTTCGCCAAAAAAAAGCCCGGACAGTTGTCCGGGCTTTTTCGTATTGCCGTATTGCCTCAGTTGCCGCGCGTGACGCTCAGGCCCTTGAGCAGGTTGAGGGCCTGGCTCAACTGGTAGTCGTCGTCCTGCGGGCGTTCGCTGCGCGCCGCCTGTGCGGCCTTGCTCGGGCGGTCGGCGCCGCCGTTGCCATTGCCCAGATGGCCTTGCAGGTCAGCTTCCTTGATGCCTTCGCTGTCCTGCTCGCGGGTGAGCTTGGCGCGCGCCACTTCGATGTCAGGGATGATGCCCTGAGCCTGGATCGAGCGGCCATTGGGTGTGAAGTACAGCGCCGTGGTCAGCTTCAGCGCGCGGTCGTTGTTCAGCGGCAGCACGGTCTGTACCGAGCCTTTGCCGAAGCTGTCGGTGCCCATCAGGACCGCGCGTTTGTGATCCTGCAGCGCGCCGGCGACGATTTCCGAGGCCGAGGCGCTGCCGCCATTGATCAGCACCACCAGCGGCACGCCTTCGCTGGCGTCGGCCGGGTCGGCGTTGAAGCGCAGTTCGGAGTTGGCCAGGCGGCCTTCGGTGTAGACGATCAGGCCGCTCTTGAGGAAGTGGTCGGTCACTTCCACGGCTGCCTGCAGCACGCCGCCGGGGTTGTTGCGCAGGTCCATGACCAGGCCGCGCAGTTTCTTGT
>CAMPIF010000075.1 GCA_946886245.1 Ectopseudomonas composti
GCCACCCACGACGAGGACTTTCTTCATCATCTCGGTGCCTTGCCCGATGAGGAGATCGATCTGCCCCTGCGCGACGAGCTCGTTCAGCAACTGCGCGACACGGCGGCGGCACCCAGCACTCTGGAGCAACTCGGCGAGCACTGGCAGCAGGACACAGCCGTGCAGGCGCGATTGATCGCAGCGGCCAACAGCAGCCTCTACAACAGCACCGGACAGCCGTGCGTCAGCTTGCCCGATGCCGTGCGCCGACTGGGCGCAGCCACCGCGCTGAATCTGATTCAGGGCCTGGCGCTCCGCCCGGTAGCCAGCCTGCAGGACGCTGATCTGAGGACCCTGGGCCAGAACCTGCTGCAGACGCAATTGGACCTGCGTCACAGGGTCGGTGCATTGGCCAAGACCTGTCAGCTGGACCCGACACCCCTGCACAGCGCCGCCCTGCTGCAACGCATGGGTGAGCTGGCCGTGCTGCAGCAGGCGCAGATCTGGCGTAACGGCGGTCTGCCGTTGAGCGAGGCGCAACTGCAACAAGCCCTGCGCCAATACAGCGGCGAGCTGGCCAGTCGCCTCAAGGCGGATTGGCGTTTGCCCATTGGCCTGCGTGAGCTGATCGGTGCCTGTTACGGCCTGGCTCCCGGCAACGCCCGCCGCGAGCCGATTCTCATGCGCCTTGCCTGCGTCGAACTGCAGGGCGCCGACAGTCAGGAAGTACAACGCCTGCGTCGCCTGGCCGGGCTGAGCTGAGGCGCGACGAATGAGTAAACCCAGGCTGGGTCATCGCGGGTTCGGTCAATTCAACGCCAGCCGCTGGGGCGCCGGCCGCCAAGATGCGGGCCACCGGGACGCCGGCCGCCGAGATGCGGACCATTGGATAGTCATCGGTGGCAGCTTGTGCCTGGCGCTGTTCTTCGCCTTTCTCGGGCGCCAGGCGCTGAACGAGCGCGAAGCCCTCTGGCAACTGCAGATCAGCAAGCAGGCAGACATTCAGCGCATGGCCCTGAACAGCACCCAGCATGGGCTGCAGGAACGCACGCAACTGCTGGCGGAGACCATCGCCGCCGATGCCTGGGTAACGGAGCTGGTACGCCAGGCTCACGCTCTGCCGGAGAGCGATCTGGAAAGCCTGGCCAGTATCCGCAGCCAGCTCTACACCCGCCTGGCGCCACGCTGGCGCAACCTGCAGGCGCGCCAGCCGTTTCGCCTCTACGTGCACCTGGCGCCGGACGTCAAGGTGCTGCTGCGGGTACACGAACCCGAGCATTTCGGCGACCTGCAGATCGGTTGGCGCCCGATGGTGCTGGAGGCACTGCGCAGCGCCAGCAGCCAGGCCGGCCTGGGTCTGACCCGCGGCAGCATCGGCATGCGCGCCATCGCCCCGCTGCTGGCCGAGGGCAACAACGGTCCCCAGCAGGTCGGCGCCATCGAAGTGGCCATGGGCGTGCTCGACGATCTCGCCCAACTGGACCAGGAATTCGACAGCGGCGTTGCTCTGCTACTGCGCGAGGATCTGCTGCTGGACTCGGGCAGCGGCGAAGAACTACGCGGACTGGCCAGCGACAGACAGCGCTGGCGACTGATGGACCATTCGCGGCCCCAGGTCCTGGCCTGGCAACAGCAACAGCGACTGCCTCCCCCTACTGAGGGCGACAGCGTACGCCTGCTGGACGACGGTGAACGCCATTATCTGGTCAATCAGATGGCGCTGAGCAGCTACCGGCAACGTCACGACCCCAGCGCAGAGCCACTGGCGGTTGCACTGATCTGGCACGACGTCAGCGATCAGTTCAATCTGCACCGCAGCGACAAGCGCTGGCTGGTGATCAAATGGCTGCTCGCCTGGTGCGGCGCCGAGGCCCTGCTGCTGGTTCTGTTACGCAGCACCCGGCGCAGCACGCAACGCCTGATGCAGCGCCAGCAGGCGGCGCTGCGCGCGCTCAACGAGATCGCTGCGCTGCCCAGCCTGAGCCGCACCGAGCAACTGCGCCAGGCGCTGCGCCTGGGCGCCGAGCATTTCGGCATGCCGCTGGGCATCATCAGCCGTATCGAGGGCGAGCAGTATCAGGTGCTGGTACAGGTATCTCCCGACGGCGCCCTCAGCGACGGCCAACTGTTCGAACTGGGCGACACCTACTGCAGCCTGGCCTTGCAGCAGAACGATGCACTGGCCATCGCCCACATGGCCGACTCGCCGCACAGGCGCCATCCCTGTTATCGCCAGTTCGCCCTGGAAAGCTATATCGGCACCGCCGTGCGCGTGGCCGGCAAGCCTTTCGGCACCCTGGCCTTCGCCAACCCGGAGCGGCGCAGGCAGCCGTTCGATGAGGCCGACCGCGACTTCCTCGGCCTGTTCGCCCGCTGGGTCGGCGCCATTCTGGAACGCCAGCAGCAGGAGCGCGCCGTGCGCGCGGCACGCGCCTATCTGCAAGCAGTGCTGGACTCGGCCACCGGGGTGTCGATCATCGCCACCGACACGCTCGGCATCATCAGCCTGTTCAATCGCGGTGCCGAACGCCTGCTCGGCTACAGCGCCGAGGAAATGGTTGGCCATCGCACCCCGGCGGTCATTCACCTCGAGGAGGAAATCCAGACTCGCGCCGCCGAGCTGAGCGAGGTCGCCGGCCACCCGCTGGAGGGCTTCGAAGTCTTCGTGCACAACGCCCGTGGCGGCGACCCGGAAACTCGCCAGTGGACCTATCGCCACAAGGACGGCAGCCTGCGCCAGGTCAACCTCACCGTCAGCGCCATGTTCGACGAGAATGGCCAGATCACCGGCTTTCTCGGCATCGCCAGCGATATCAGCGAGTTGCAACAGACCACCCGTGCGCTGCAGAAGAGCGAGAGTCGCTTCCGCGGCCTGGTGGCCAACCTGCCAGGCGTGGTGTATCGCTGCGCCAACGACGCGGACTGGAGCATGCGCTACGTCAGCGATGAAATTGCCAACCTCAGCGGTTACCCGACCAGCGACTTCATCGACAACCAGGTGCGCAGTTTTTCCAGCATCGTGCATCCCGATGACCTCCCCATCACCTACCGCGCCGGCGAGGCCATAAAGCGCCAGGAAAGCTTCGAACTGACCTACCGCCTGCGCCACGCCGATGGTCATAACGTCTGGGTGCGCGAGAAGGGCCGCGGCGAGTACGACAGCAACGGCAAGCTCCTGTGGATCGATGGCTTCATCTGGGACATCAGCGAGCGCCAGGCCATGGAGGACGAACTGCGCCTGAGCCAGCGGCGTTTTCTCAATGCCTTCAATACTGCGCCACAGGGCATGGCTCTGGTCGGCCCGGACGGCCGCTGGCTGGAGGTCAACGACGAGCTGTGCCGCATGCTCGGCTACAGCCGCGAGCAATTGCAGGCCTGCACCAACCAACAGGTCACCCATCCAGACGATGTCGATGCAGATCGGCAAAGCGTCGCCGATCTGCTGGCCGGGCGGCTCAACACCTACCAGATCGAGAAGCGCTACCTCGACAGACTGGGGCGCACGCTCTGGGTACTGCTCAGCGTGTCACTGGTGCGTGATGGAGACGGCCTACCCGTGCACTTCGTGCTGCAGATCCAGGACTTCAGCGACCGCGTCGCCGCCGAGCGCGCGGTGCGCGAGCGCGAGCACTACCTCAGAACCCTGCTCGACAACGTCATCGACGCCATCGTCACCATCGACGAGCGAGGCCATATCGAGACCTTCAACCATGCCGCCGAACAGATCTTCGGCTACAGCCAGCACGAGGTGGCCGGGCGCAACGTCAAGCTGCTGATGCCCGATCCCTTGCAGAGTGCCCAAGACGGCTACCTCGGCCACTACCAGAGCAGCGACCAGAACAGCGGCAAGGCGCGCATCATCGGCCTGGATCGCGAGGTCGAGGGCCTGCGCCGCAATGGCGAGGTGTTCCCCATGGAGCTGGCGGTGTCGCAGATCAGCCATCAGGGCCAGCGCCGCTATATCGCGGTGATCCGTGATATCACCGAGCGCAAGCGCATCGAGCAGATGAAGAACGAATTCGTCTCCACCGTCAGCCATGAGCTGCGCACCCCACTCACGGCCATCGCCGGTTCGCTCGGACTGATCAACGGCGGTGCGCTCGGCGCCGTACCGGAGAGCATGCGCCAGATGCTGGCCATCGCCCACAGCAACAGCCAGCGTCTCAGCGCCCTGATCAACGACCTGCTGGACATCGACAAACTGGTCGCCGGCAAGATGCAATTCGACATGCAGGCGCGCGCACTGCAGCCACTGCTGGAACAGGCGCTGCTGCACAACCAGCCCTATGCCGAGCAGCACCAGGTGGCGTTGCGTCTGCAGGTCGAAGGTGACGCCCTGGTGCGGGTCGACGCCCAGCGCCTGGCCCAGGTGATGGCCAACCTGCTGTCCAACGCCGCCAAGTTCTCGCCAGCAGGTGCCAGCGTCGACGTGCGCCTGCAGCATTGCGGCGAGGTCCTGCGCGTCAGCGTCTCGGACAGCGGTCCCGGCATACCGGAAGCCTTCAAACCGCGCATCTTCAGCAAGTTCTCCCAGGCCGATTCCGGTGACACCCGACAACAGGGCGGCACCGGGCTGGGGCTGGCCATCTGCAAGGAAATCATCGAACGCATGGGCGGCCATATCGGCTTCGACTCGTCCCCGGGTCAAGGTGCTACCTTCTGGTTCGAACTACCGATCACCGGGAGCGCTTCATGAGCCAAGCCCCGATACCCAGCAACGAGCAGGAACGCCTGGCCGCCCTGCGCGCCCTGGAACTGCTCGACAGTCCGGCCGAAGCGATGTTCGACCACATCACCGCGTTGGCCGCAGAAATCTGCGGCACCCCCATCGCCCTGATCTCGCTGATCGATGCCCAGCGCCAGTGGTTCAAGAGCCGGGTCGGCCTGGATGTCGAGCAGACCGCTCGCGAGCTGGCCTTCTGCGCCCACGCGGTGGCCGCCGACGCACCATTGGAAGTGGACAACGCGCTGGATGATGCGCGCTTTCGCGACAACCCGCTGGTCACTTGCGCCCCGCATATCCGCTTCTACGCCGGCGTGCCGCTGCATGACAGCCGGGGCCTGGCGCTCGGCACCCTGTGCGTGATCGACCGCCAGCCGCGCCACCTCGACAACCACCAGCGAGATCAACTGCAGCACCTGGCACAACTGACCGGGGAGTTGTTCGAGCTGCGCCTGCAGGCGCGCCGCCAGGCCGAGCAGAGCGCCATGCACCAGGCCATGCTGGACAACGCCGGCAGCGCAGTGCTGGTGCTGGACCCACAGGGCCGGGTGCTGCGCAGCAACCACGAAGCGCAACAACTGCTGGGCCATTCGCCCGGCGATCTGGAGGTCCAGTACCTGCCGCAGTTGCTGCTCGAGCCAGGCCAGTACGAGCGCCTGTGCACGGCCTGCAGCAGCGGGCCGCAGAGCACCGAGGGGCAGATGCGCGCACGCAGCGGACAGCACCTGCCGGTGCGCCTGAATCTCTCGCCGATCCGCGCCGAAGGCCAGCCGCTCCAAGGCTACCTGCTGGTGGCCAACGACCTCAGCCAGCGCGAAGAAGCGCGCCTGCGTCTGCAGCGCATCGCCGCACAGCTGCCGGGTATGGTCTACCAGTATCTGCTGCGCGCCGATGGCAGCAGTTGCTTCCCCTATGCCAGCGCCGGTATCCGCGACGTTTACGGCTGCACGCCAGAAGAAGTCAGCGAGGATGCCGGTCCACTCCTCGCCCGCCTGCATCCGGACGACGCGCCACAGGTGCACGCCGCCATCGCTCGCTCGGCTGCGAACCTGAGCACCTGGCATCAGGAGTACCGCGTCCTGCATCCGCTGCACGGCCCGCTCTGGCTCGAGGGACGGGCCGCACCGCAGCGCCTGCCTGGCGGCGAAACGCTCTGGCACGGCTTCATCAGCGATATCAGCGAACGCAAGCGCGGCGAGCAATTGCAGAACGAGTTCGTCTCCACCGTCAGCCATGAGCTGCGCACGCCGCTGACCGCCATCGCCGGCTCACTCGGCCTGATCAACGGCGGCGCCCTGGGCGCGGTACCGGAGCAGATGCAGCAGATGCTGGAAATCGCCCAGAGCAACAGCCAGCGTCTGCGCAAGCTGATCGACGAGCTGCTGGACATCGACAAACTGGTTGCCGGCAAGATGCGCTTCGATCTGCAGCCGCTGGCCCTGCGCCCGCTGCTGGAGCAGGCGCTGCACAGCAACCAGCCCTATGCCGAGCATCATCGGGTGCAACTGCTGCTGCTGCCGGGCATCGATTGCCAGGTAACCGCCGACGCCCAGCGCCTGGAACAGGTGCTGGCCAACCTGCTGGCCAATGCCGCCAAGTTTTCCTCCGCCGGACAGAGCGTGGAGCTGGCAGCCGTGCCCGGCGACGGCTGGGTGCGCATCAGCGTGCGTGATCACGGTCAGGGCATCGCACCGAACTTCAAGCCGCGCATCTTCAGCAAATTTGCCCAGGCCGATGCCGGCGACACCCGTCGCCAGGGCGGCACGGGCCTTGGCCTGGCGATCAGCAAGGAGATCGTCGAGCACATGGGCGGACGCATCGGCTTCGACTCCGTGGAGGGGCAAGGCAGCACCTTCTGGCTGGACCTGCCGCTGGCCGGGATGCAGCCATGAGCGACAACATCACGCTGCGCCTGCAGCTGCTCGGGCAGCTGTTCAGCCGCAACAACCTGCTGGCCTGGGGCGTGCTGGTGCTGGCGCTCGGCGCCACGCTGCTGGCCTGGGACAGCTTGCGCCAGAGTCAGAGCGCCTCCGCCACGCGCCAGCTCGAACTGCTCGCCGACGAAATCAGCGAGGCCATCGTCCAGCGCATGCATGATCAGGAAAGCATCCTGCTGGGCGCCGCCGCACTGCTCGATGCCAGCGAGGCGGTCAGTCGCGACGACTGGCGCACCTACGCACGCCGCCTGAATCTGCAACAACGCTACCCGGGTATCCAGGGCCTGGGGTTCAGCCAGGTGTTGCCCGCCGAACAACTGCACACCTTCGAAACCGAGGTGCGTGCCGAGGGCTACCCCAGCTTCCGCGTGCACCCGCCTGGTGAGCGCCCGCTGTATAGCGCCATCCGCTATATCGAGCCTTTCGCCGGACGTAATCTGGTCGCCTTCGGCTTCGACATGCTGTTCGAGCCGGTGCGCCAGGCCGCCATGCTGAGTGCCGCACGCAGCGGCCAGAGCCGCCTGTCCGGCCCTGTCACGCTGGTGCAGGAAACCCACGGCAAGGTCCAGCCGGGCCTGTTGCTGTACACCCCGGTGTACCGGCACGGCCAACCGCTGGACACTCCCGAGCAGCGCCTGGCCGCGCTGCGTGGTTTTGCCTACAGCCCCTATCGCGCGCACGACCTGATGCACGGCATCCTCGGTGCACGCCAACACGACCTGGAGTTCGAGCTCTATGCCGGCCCCGACGCGAATGCCGCCGCCCTGCTCTACAGCAGCGCTGGCGACGCCATCGAGATGCCTGCCGACACCCAGCGGGAGCTGGAACTGTTCGGCCAGCGCTGGTACCTGAACTTTCACTACGGCCCGGGGTTTCTCGACGCCGCCCATCGCGGCGAGGGCTCACTGCTGGCCCTGGGCGTCTGCATCAGCCTGCTGCTGTTCTTCCTGATCAGCAGCCTGAACCTGCGCCGCGAGCAGGTACAGCAGTTGGCCCAGCGCATCACCGAACAGCTGCACCGCAGCGAGGAGCGACTGGCGCTGGCGCTCAAGGGCGGCAATGACGGTTGGTGGGACATCGAGGTCAAGGCCGGCAGCTTCTTCGCCTCGGCCCATGGCTGGCAGATGCTCGGCTATCCAGAGCAGGGCCCGCCGGGCTTTGCCGTTGACCCCTGGGCCTGGGAAAACCTGGTGCACCCGGACGACCTGCCCGCCGCGCGCGCGCGTCTGAAACAGGCGCTGTCCACAGGCGCCAGCAACTTCACCATCGACTGTCGCCTGCTGCGTGTCGACGGCAGTGAACTGCCGGTGCTGCTGCGCGGCTACATTCAGCGCGACGCCAACGGCTATCCGCTGCGCATCACCGGCACCACCATGGACCAGAGCGAGGCCAAGCGCATCGAGCGCCTCAAGAGCGAGTTCGTCTCCACCGTCAGCCACGAGCTGCGCACCCCGCTGACCGCCATCGCCGGCTCGCTCGGCCTGATCAACGGAGGTGCCCTCGGTCCGGTACCGGAAAGCATGCGCACCATGCTGGGCATCGCCCAGGCCAACAGCCAGCGCCTCAACCACCTGATCAACGATCTGCTGGACATGGACAAACTGGAAGCCGGCAAAATGCAGTTCGACCTGCAACCCTGCGTGCTTGCCGCCCAGCTCCAGGAAGCACTGGACAGCAACCAGGCCTACGCCGACCGCCACCAGGTCGAGCTGCGCCTGCTCGACTGCGTGCCGGCCCGCGTACGGGTCGATGCCATGCGTCTGCAACAGGTACTGGCCAACTTCATCTCCAACGCCGTGAAGTACTCGCCGCCCGGCGCCGAGGTGTGCCTGCGCGCCGATGGCCGTGGCGCTCGCGTGCGCGTCGAGGTCAGCGACCAGGGCCCAGGCATCGCCGCCGAATTTCGCCAGCGCATCTTCAGCAAGTTCTCCCAGGCCGACGCCAGCGACAGCCGCAGCAAGGGCGGCACCGGCCTGGGCCTGGCGATCAGCAAGGAGCTGATCGAACGCATGGGCGGACAGATTGGCTTCGACTCGGTGGAAGGCCAGGGCGCCTGCTTCTGGTTCGAGCTGCCCACGCTGGCCGAAGCAGGCCTGCCCGCTGCCAGCGACGGCCGGCGCAGTCTGCTGGTGGTCGAGGACGAACCGGACATCGCCAACCTGCTGCGCCAGTTGCTGGAAGACGCCGGCTATCGCGTGCGCGTGGCCCACAGTCTGGACGAAGCACGCGCCCGCTTGCGCGAGGAATTACCCACCGCCATCAGCCTCGACCTGCGCCTGCCGGACGGCGACGGCATGCAACTGGTACAAGAACTGCGCGCCGATGCGCGCTATCGCGAGTTGCCGATTCTGGTGCTCTCGGCCGCCTGTGAGGAGGGCCGTCTGGCGCTCGACGGAGTGCCCGCGCTGGACTGGCTGAGCAAGCCGATCGACCCGCAGCGCCTGCTCGCCAGCCTCGCCCAGGCCCTGCAGAATCTGCCGCAGAGCCCACGCGTGCTACACGTGGAAGACGATCAGGATCTGCGTCTGGTGGTCGCCGAACAGGGCCGCGAGCTGGCCGAGTTCGTTCCCGCCGACAGCCTCGCCGAAGCGCGTCGCCTGCTCGCCGAGCAGCCTTTCGACCTGGTTCTGCTCGATCTCGGTCTGCCTGACGGCAACGGCCTGGAACTGCTCGACGAGCTGCAGAACCAGCAGCCAGGGCTACCGGTGGCGGTGCTCTCGGCCAGCGAGATGGATGGCCATGAGCTGGCCGGGGTGAGCGCGGCGCTGGCCAAATCGCGCAATGATGGGCAACACTTCCTGCACATGCTCAACCGCCTGTTACCCGCCAAGGAGACTCGCCATGACTGAGCTCAAGCGCATCCTTCACGTCGAGGACGACCCCTCGATCCAGGCCGTGGCCAAGGTCGCTCTGGAAGCCGTCGGCGGCTTCCAGGTGCTGAGCTGCGCCAGCGGCCAGGAAGCGCTCGATCAGGTGCAAGGCTTCGCGCCCGACTTCATCCTGCTCGACGTGATGATGCCCGGCATGGACGGCCCGCAAACGCTGGAGAGGCTGCGCCAACTGGTGGACATCGGTGAAGTGCCGGTAGCTTTCATGACGGCCAAGGTCCAGCCCGGCGAGGTGGCTCATTACCGCAGTCTGGGCGCGCTCGACGTGATCGTGAAACCCTTCGATCCCATGCAGCTCGCTGCCCAGATCCGACAGATCTGGAGCCAACGCCATGGATAAACACGACGGCAACGCCATCCCTCAGACCCTGCAAGAGCGTCTGCAGCAGCTCGGCCAGCAGTTCGCCGAACGCCTGCGCCAGGAGCTTCCACACCTGACGCAGCAGGGCGAGCAGTTGCTCGAGGCCGATGACGAGCAGCGCAGGCACCTGTTGCAGGCACTGCGCGAACAGCTGCATCGCCTGGCTGGCAGTGCCGGCACCTTCGGTTTCGCCCAGCTCGGCCAGCAAGCCCGGGAGCTGGAACAGCAGGCCGAGCGCTGGCTGGAACACCGCCAACGCCTACAGCACGAACTCGGCGAATTCATCGTGGCGCTGCAACGCCTGGGCAACCAGACCTCCAGCAGCGAGGCACCCGGCGCAGCGCAGCAGCAGATGCCACAGGCGCTACGCGGTGAAACCGAGTCGCGGCTGATCTACATCCTCGAGGATGAAATAGCCATAGGCGAAAACATGCGCCTGACCCTGAACAATTTCGGCTACCAGGCCGAACACTTCAATTCCATCGCCGGTCTCGATGCTGCTCTGGAGCAGCAGATACCGGACGCGCTGATCGTCGACGTCAACCTGGCCAGCGAAGGCTGCAGCGGCCTGGACTATGCCGCACGCCTGCAGCAGCGCCTGGAAGTGCCCCTGCCGCTGCTGGTGCTGACGCATCAGGATGACTTCACCACCCAGTTGCAGGCGGTGCGTGCCGGGGCACTGGGTTTCTTCGCCAAGCCGGTGGACATTCCACAGCTGGAAAGCCGCCTGGAACGCTGCTTCGCCCAGCAGAGCGGCGAGCCCTACCGGGTGCTGATCGTCGACGACGACCGCGATCTGGCCAGCCGCTACAGCCTGGTGCTGCGCGACGCCGGCATGCTGGTGGAGTTTCTTCAGGAACCGTCACAGATCTTCGAGCACCTGCGCGACTTCAATCCCGAAGTGGTGCTGCTCGACGTCAACATGCCGGACTGCACCGGCCCCGAGCTGGCGCAGATCATCCGCTGCAACGACGACTGGCTGCGCATCCCGATCATCTATCTGTCGGCGGAAACCGATATCGGCAAGCAGATGAATGCACTGATCAAGGCCGGCGACGACTTCGTCACCAAACCGATTTCCGACAACGCCCTGGTCGCCACCGTGTTCTCCCGCGCTCAGCGCGCACGCCTGCTGTCCAACGCCCTGGCACGCGACAGCCTCACCGGCCTGCTCAAGCATGGCGATATCAAGGAGCAGGTGGCCATCGAACTGGAACGCGCGCTGCGCAGCGGCGACCGCGCCAGCGTGGTGATGCTGGATATCGATCACTTCAAGCGGGTCAACGACGAACATGGTCACGCCGCCGGCGACAACGTCATCCGCGCCCTGGCCAACCTGCTGCGCCAGCGCCTGCGTCGGGTCGACAGCCTGGGGCGCTATGGCGGCGAGGAGTTTCTCGCGGTACTGCCGGACTGCACCCCGGAGCAGGCCAAGCAGATCGTCGACGAGATTCGCGAACGCTTCGCCGAGCTGCGCTTCATCGCCGATGGCGGCGAATTCTCCTGCACCCTCAGTGCCGGTATCGCCGGCACCGACGTCAACAGCGACGCCGAGCAACTGCGTGAGCGCGCGGACAAGGCGCTATACGCCGCCAAACACAGCGGGCGCAATCAGGTGCAGGTCGCCACAGTGCAAGAGCATCGCGGCTGAAGCCGCTCCTACACCAGCACCGCAACCCGTAGGAGCGGCTTCAGCCGCGATAGAAGCACAGGCCGTGGATATCGCTCTTCACATCCACCGCACTCTCGCCCCGATCACGCCTCGGCGCGCTGCATCAGGCGGCGCTGGCGCCACTCCATGAAGGTTTTCAGGAACAGCGTAAGCAGCGCCATGCACGCCAGCAGGCCGGCAGCGGTGAAGGCGGCTGCGGGCTTGTAGTCGTTGTTGAGCTGGTCGACCAGAAGCGGCAGGGTCAGGGTCTGGTTGATGATGGTGCCGGACACCACCGACACCGCGCCGAACTCACCGACCGCACGGGCATTGGTCACCACCACGCCATACAGCAGCGCCCACTTGATCTTCGGCAGGCTGATGCGGCGGAAGATCTGCCAGCCGCTGGCACCCAGGCACATGGCGGCGGTTTCCTCGTCCTGGCCCTGGGTCTGCATCACCGGAATCAGGATGCGCGCCACATAGGGTGCGGTGACGAACAGGGTGACCATGACGATGCCCGGCCAGGCGAACATCAGTTGCAGGCCGTTATCGTAGAACCAGCGGCCGATGAAGCTTTCCA
>CAMPIF010000076.1 GCA_946886245.1 Ectopseudomonas composti
ATGCCCAGCAGTTCGGACATCTGGCCGATCAGTTCGTCCTGCACACGCTGCGATGAGAACTCGTCGCCTTGGGCGTCGAAGTGCGACAGCACTTCCTGGAAGAAGTCGTCGAAGTCCTGTACCAGGGAGCGGCCCTTGGCGTAGCGCTCCCAGGTGAGCATGCAGGCTTTGCGCATGACCGACAGGCGTTCGACCTGGTGGCGGCCGAGCCCAGCATAGAGCATGGTCGGAATCGCGGGCAGCAGGTAGCGCACCGCATCGGCCATGCGGCTGACGTGGGACTGCTGCACGGGATAGCCGTCGGCGGCCAGGCGGCGGGCCAGTTCGGACTGGCTTAGGGGGTTGCCGCTCTCCAGTTCGTAGAACTCGCGCGCCTTCTCGACACCGAGGGCGCGCTCGATGAACGTGAGACCGCCGCGCAGTTCGTTTTCGGCGAGGTGCCCGGTCAGCGCGACGATTTCACCGCGCTCGGGCCAAGGCCGGAATAGACAAGATATGCGGAAGAACTGTTCGTCCTTGGTCTCCGACCAGAGTTCGCGCAGGATCGCCAGCCGGGTGTTGCCGCCGTTGCGGATGATGTAGTGCGCATCGCCGGGCCGCCGCGTGATGGCCGGCGCCGCATCCAGGCCGCGTTCGCGGATGGAGGCCTTGATTTCTTCGTAGGCGGGATTGCGCTTGACGCGCGGGTCGTGGTCATAGGGGCGCAACTGGTCCAGGGTGACGACCATGGGCGTGTCGGCAATCGGGTCGCTGAGCACCGTGGCCGATGGGCCGCTGCGCTCGAACCCGGCGGCGAGGAGCTTGCCGGCCATGTCCTGGGGGGTCATGTCAGCCATGGCCGCATCCCTGGGCGTTGGCGGCCCGGGCCTCGCGTTCGGCGCGGCGAAGCTGCGCACGGGCGTTGAGCGCGGCACGGTGGTCGCTCGCCGTCGAGCTGGTGTAGATCGCAGCGCAGCCCGGTTTGGTGAACTTGAGATGGCCACCGGGCGTGCGCTTGACGTGCCAGCCTTCGCCCACGGCGAATTCGATCAGGGCGCGCAGCCGCTTGTGGCCGCGTGCCAGATCATGGGCGCTTGCCATGGCTTGCGCCCCCCGCCGTGGCCCTCGCGTCTGGTCGACCGGTCACGAGTTCGAAGCGCGCGAGCCAGTGAGGGAACAACTCAATGGCGAGTGCACGCATCGTGTCGAGCGCCGCGGGCGCGACTCTGCCCGGTGGCTGGCGATGCTCGACCCGATGCACCGGCAGGCCGCGCGTCGCGGCGCGGGGATACGCTTCGATGGCTGGCACATCGGTAGCCAATACGCGGATGCCCCCGTGTTCCTGGAACAGGTCGCGCAGGGCCTGCTGGATCAGCCGCGCGTTCGACGACACTGGATGCACGCGGTTGATGAGCAAGTGCAGCGGCGGCGGTTCGATCCCGAAGTGCCGGTACGGCGCGATGTCCTCGATCAGTTGCAGCGTGCCCCGTCTCAACTCGCGCGCCGCGAGGATTTCCGGGGTCACGGGAGACAGTGCCAGGTCTGAGGCCAGCACCGCCATCTCCAGCAGGACGGAGCGCGCGCCCTGGGTGTCGATCAGCAGCAGGTCATACAGTGGCTCCAGCGTCGGCAGTAGGTGGCGCAGCCGCAGGCGCCCGTCTGGGGCATGCAGCAGCAGCGTGTTCAGTTCGCCGCGGTCGTCGTTCGACAGCACCAGGTCCAGGCCCGCGATGGCGGTGCGCGAGACCAGTTGCTCGATGCGCCGCTCGTTGAACGCCAGCATCTCGTAGATGCCGGCCGGCGCCTGCGCATCAAGGGTGAAATAGCTTGATAGCGTGGGCTGTACGTCGAGATCCAGCAGCAGCACGCGCAGGCCTGCGTCGGCAGCAAGGCCACCAAGGTTGGCAGCTGTGGTCGTCTTGCCCACGCCGCCTTTCGTCGAGATAACTGAAACCACCTGCATGGTGCGCTCTCCTGGTGGAAGGGGCCATCCGGGCGAGGGCCGATCAGGCCCGCTCCTTGAGTCGCTCGGTGATCCACGAGTCGATCTCGACCGAATCCCAGCCTACCGCGCGCACCCCCAGACGCAGCGCCTTGGGGAACTTACCTTCCTTCATGAGGCTGTAAATGTGTGCGCGTTTGAAGCCGGTCTTGGCCTCGACTTCAGCGCGGCGCAGGATGCGGTGCTCCGCCGGCACAGCCGGCGCGTTGGTCTGCGAAGACATGAGAGACACTCCTTGACGCTCACAGGCGTTGTTCGGAAAGTGCCTCGCATTCAATACACCGCGGCGGCTCAATGCACTGCAACTGCAGAGAGCGCAGCTGCAATTGCAGTACGTCGCAACGCCGTCAGCGGGATGCCTCTAGGTGGCGACGCGCCTGCGCAAGCTTGCTCCACAGCGTTCGCTCGCTGAGTCCGGGTCGGCCTTCGTAGTGCGCAAGCAGCGCGTTGACCACGGCATCCATGTTTCGGAACGACGAGTATGCCGTGCCCGCCGGCGACGTGCCGAGCAGCAGCGTCAGCAAGCCGCCAATGATGTTCAGATAAGTTGACTCGCTGCGCTGGCCGGGTTCGTGTGCCCCCTTGATGTCGGCAATGCGGATGGCGTGGTCCTGCGCCAGTGCTTCGTACGCTGCACGCAGCGTCTCATGAGCCTGGGACAGTTCGGCGAATTGCACCTTGGCCGCTTCGCGCTCGGCCAGCAAGACGCTGAGCGTGGTCAGGGTGATGGCGGGATGCAGGTCGCGCTCGATGCCATCGAACAGAAACGGCGGCCGCTCGCCGGGGTAGTAGTGCGTCATCCATGCCTTCAAATCGACGTGGCGAACTATCAGTTCCGTATCTTCGAGCGAAGGGCGCTGCGATTTCTGCATGGTGCCGGCCTTGCCAAAGGGCAGTTCGCCATGCGCCAACGCATCGAAAATGCGTTCGGCAAACAGGCACAGCATCGGCCAACTTGGGAAGTCGTTCGGTTCTGGCATGGCGCGCTGCCCAAGGGTTTCCAGAATTCTTCGCTCGAAACGCAACAAGTCGGCCCAGCGAATGGCTGCCTCGATCGGGCGGTAGTAGGTTTTGGCGCCAAAGGCAAGGCTGCTCGATTGCGGCATATCGCGCGCTTCCCATCTTCGGATTGAATTCCGGCAGACGCGCGCGGCCACCATCGGGCGCGGCGAATGCCCAAAAACCCGGATGAAGCGCGGGGCCGAATGGCATCGGGGAGGTAAGCGTTGCATCGGCGCTGATCGCCGGCCTGAAGCAGCAACATCTTGCTACGCTTGAAACTTCTCCACCATAATGCGAACGGTTTGGCGGTTGCGAAACCCAGGCGTCAAGCATGGGGGACTGCGCTTTACCCGAAACCAGGTCAAAGTTTTCGCAGGAATTCCATCGGGGTAAAGCGTCAATGCGTCAGACCACTGAGGCGGTTTGCATCCGGCCGGAGTTCATGCGTTCTGTGTCAGTGCAGTGACCTCGACGGTACGCATGCATCTCCGGGCCGCCGCTATTTAGAATGGCAGAGCAGTTTTTCCTCCATAAAGCGGAAGCAGTACTGCTTTTCAGTGGTGCAAATTGGGTCCGGTACAAGACTCAAAAAGTATGGTGCAATCCGGGAAATCGGCCTACGTACCCGCCGATGGGCCGAGTCAAATCCGGCGGAGATCGCCTGTGTCCTGGCGGCCGACGCGCTCGGCCCGGTTGATGAAATGGCGCAGCGGCTCTGTAACATCTCCCTCGGCCCGCAGCACAAAGGTGGTCAGTACTGCGGTTTGACCGGCCAAGGGACGGGAGACCACGTCCGGCTGCTGGCAAGCCGCCAGGTGCGCGGCAGTTGAAAGGCCAACGCCATACCCGGCAGCCACAAACGCAAGCATCAGTCCATGGGTAGCGACGTACTCGACCATAGCCGGTTGCGCATCCACCGTACGGAACAGTCGTTCGCGCTGCAGGCTGCAACCTTGGCACGCTTGTGGGTCGCACAGCACCAGCGGATAGCTCACCGCTTCCTCCAGCGGTACCTCCTTGAAGGCCAACAGCGGATGCCGTGCGGGTAGGGCCACCACGAAGGGGTCATTCCACACTGGCGCAGACACGATCCCAGCCTCCGCTTGGTCAAGCATCGCAAAGCCGGCGTCAAACAAGGTCGCGCCCAGACCATGCACCAGTTGGGTCAGCGGCATCTCGGAAAGTTGGATCTTCACCTGCGGTGCCTCCTCCCGGCACAGCGCAAGCAATGTTGATAGCCGCGTTTGCCCAATGTCGCCCGACAAACCGACACGCAATGTGCAGTGATACCCCACTGCAACAGCCTTTGCCCGTGCCTGTGCTTGCTCGACGGCCAGCAGGATTCGACGGGCATCCTCCAGGAAGAGTTGACCGGCCAAGGTCAGGTGCACGCCGCGGGGCGGGCGATGCAATAGCGTAACGCCCAGATCCGACTCCAGCCTGCGGATGGTGCGCGACAGCGGCGACTGCTCGATGTGCAAGCGCTTCGCGGCCCGGCCAAAGTGCAATTCTTCGGCCACGGTGATGAAAGCTCGAATCTGACGCAGATGCATGTCTATCCTTTCAATAGAGTCACAGCCTGTGACACCATGGAACGACACGAGTTCATGCCAGAGAGAAACCGGATAGCGCCTGCCCAGCACTGCCTCGCCATATAGCGAAGCGACCGTCACTAGAACATTTCGCGAGAGTCCGGTTAACTACACAGACTTTGCGTCATAGCACGGATTCGGCCGTACAAATAAAGAGTCACAACTAAGATGTAACTACTTCTAGCGTTGCCGTCTGCGCTGAGACGCTACGTCGCCGCGTGTGGCCACCCAATGAGCGCAGGGATGCTCGCGCCATCCTCTGGTGCGGTCGGGATGCTTGCCGCCCCCGAATTAGAACGATGGGCGCATCTTTGCGTGAGCCTCCGAATTGCCACAGAACTGCTGCGTCGTCGTAACAGTGCCCTGTGGCAGCGCGCTATGCGGCACGTCGCCGAGGAGTCCTGGGCGGCAGACGGTTCGCAGTTGGACAGTGCGCGGCTTCAATGTAGCTCCAGCAGTGGATTGGCGCGGTGTGAGTGCAAGGAGTCGCAAATTGCGGCGCTGCGACACCTCAGAGGGGTCTGGAGGGCCTATGCAGCAATTTAACCCGCCTGCATCGTCGCCATCCTTCGCAAATTCAGCGCCATGCACACGAGTTTCCGCTCGGCTTGTACTGGGTGTAGTCACGCACGTTGAACTGACGGACGCTCAAAACGTTCCTGATCAAACCGTTCGGTGGTTCGGCCATTCCTGCAGTGTCTCTGGAAGCAGCAGCATCTTCTGCGGCTCGCAGGAAAGGTAGTTTGCGGCCATCGCCATCAACGGACGACACCTTACCCACGACGGCAGCAACTTCGCGTTCGGCCGCCCAGACTCCCAGGCCAGGCTTAGCTGCAAGACCAAACGCGGCGATGTTCCTGTAGAGGCGATGGCCAACCGCCCCGAACCGGAACTTGAAGCGAAGGTACCAACGAATCGACAGCATGATGACCGCGAGACGCTCCAGGTAGCGCGGCCTCTCACAGACGGATCTGCCGAATGCGGAAGCTTCTGTGTCATCGCAGGGGCTTCCAAGCGATGAACCGAGGTGCCTTGCTGGCTTTCCGAGGCCCTTGAGCGGGCAGCTCACTGTTAAAGGCAGGCAAAGGCGGGGGCTGAAACGTAAATTCAATAATATTGAAAAATGATCCAGTGTTGAATTCAGTAGTCATTGCTGATAGAGTTTGCTGCCTGCCGAGACCCAAAGCTAAAGAGGTCATTTTTAGAGCACTGGAGACATATCGTGGACGCAACAGTCGCCTGGGAATCAGTTCGCTCCGACGAGTCGAAAAGCACGGACAGTGCTGCGCCTTGTTGCAAGGGGAATGAGCACTTGCCTGTGCGGACCTCCACGCCCAAGGCCTGCATCGCCGCACTGATGCATGGGCGGCGGTTCGAGCTCGACGTCTACACGGAGAAGCTCTTCAGTTCGGCCGATGCCGCCTCCGCACCACCGCGCATCCTGATGTTCAAGCCGCTTTGATGGGAGGGCTGCATCCATGAGCTTCTCGGTTGCCATTCGCAATACCAGCGAGCGCTATGTCTGCCGCCCTGACCAGACTCTGCTCGGCGGCATGGAGCAACTCGGCCGCAAGGGCATCCCGGTCGGCTGCCGCGGTGGTGGCTGCGGCGTGTGCAAGGTGCGCATCGAGTCCGGTGCAGTACGCAGCGAACGTATGAGCCGCTGCCACGTCAGCGCCGAGGAGGAGGCACAAGGATTCGTGCTCGCCTGCCGCGCCTATCCCCAGAGCGATCTCGCGCTGCGCGCTGTCGAGAGACTGGCGCGCTGCATCGAGCGCCATGCCGCTCGCCCGGCTCCCACCGCTTCCCGCTCCCTCACCTGAATTCTTCCAGCCACAAAGGAAACTCTCATGGCAATCACCGGCATCATCCGCCCAGGACACGTTCAGCTTCGCGTGCTCGACATAGAGGCCGCCGTCCGGCACTACCGCGACGTCATAGGCCTGATCGAGACCGCTCGCGATCCCCAGGGCCGCATCTATCTCAAGGCTTGGGACGAGCACGACCACCACAGCGTGGTGCTGCGTGAGGCCGACACGGCCGGCATGGATTTCATGGGCTTTCGCGTCGATTCGCCAGCCACGCTGGCAAAGCTCGCGGCCGACGTCAAGGCCAGCGGCCTGGCCACGGACATGCAATGGATCGAGGCCGGCGAACACCTGCGCACCGGCCAGCGCTTCCGCTTCACCGTGCCCACCGGTCACGCGATCGAACTCTTCGCCGAAAAGGAAAAAGTCGGCAACGGCATGCCCTACGAGAACCCCGAGGTCTATCCCGACGATCTCAAGGGCATGGCACCCTCGCGCTTCGACCACTGCCTGCTGTACGGCGACGACCTCGATGGCACGATGAAGCTATTCATCGACGTGCTGGGCTTCCAGCTCGCCGAGAGCGTGGTGGCCGGCCCCGAGCGCATGCATATCGCGGCCTTCCTGAGTTGCTCGACCAAGCCACACGACATCGCCTTCATCCGCCATCCGGAGAAGAACAAGTTCCACCACGCCTCCTTCCTGCTGGACAACTGGGGCGAGGTGCTGAAGGCGGCGGACATCATCACCAAGAGGCGCGTATCGCTCGACATCGGCCCTACGCGCCACGGCATCACGCGCGGCGAGACCATCTATTTCTTCGATCCGAGCGGCAACCGCAACGAGGTGTTCTCGGGCGGCTACATCTACTACCCGGACAAGCCGCCGCTGGTGTGGACCGACGACGAACTCGGACGCGCGATCTTCTATCACGACCGCAAACTCAACGAAAACTTCCTGAGTGTTCTGACCTGAGGAGCGGACGATGAAGCAATTCATGAACTTCATCGGTGGCGAATTCGTCGCCACGGGGAAGACTTTCGAGAACCGGGCGCCGGTCGACAACGGGCTGATCGGTCTGGTACACGAGGCAGGCGCAGCCGAGGTGGATGCGGCAGTGAAGGCGGCGCGCGCCGCCCTCACCGGCGAATGGGGTCGCATGAGTGTGGCGAAGCGCGTCGAGCTGCTGCATGCGGTGGCCGACGAGATCAACCGGCGCTTCGACGATTTTCTGGCGGCGGAGATGGCCGACACCGGCAAGCCGCACGCGCTTGCCTCGCACGTCGACATCCCGCGCGGCGCTGCAAACTTCAAGGTGTTTGCCGACATCGTGAAGAACGTGCCCGCCGAGAGCTTCGAGATGGCCACGCCCGACGGCGGACAGGCCATCAACTATGCGGTGCGCTCGCCGCTGGGTGTGATCGGCGTCGTATGCCCCTGGAACCTGCCGCTGCTGCTGATGACCTGGAAGGTCGGCCCCGCGCTGGCCTGTGGCAACACCGTGGTCGTGAAACCGTCGGAGGAAACCCCGGCCACCGCCACGTTGCTTGGCGAAGTGATGAACGCGGTGGGCATTCCGCCCGGTGTTTACAACGTGGTGCACGGCTTCGGCCCCGACTCGGCCGGCGAGTTCCTGACCAGGCACCCCGGCGTGAACGGCATCACCTTCACGGGCGAGACGCGCACCGGCGAGGCCATCATGGCGGCCGCCGCCAAGGGCGTGCGGCCGGTGTCCTTCGAGCTCGGTGGAAAGAACGCTGGCATCGTGTTCGCCGACGCGGATTTCGACAAGGCGGTGGCCGGCATCACGCGCTCGGCGTTCGAGAACTGCGGGCAGGTGTGCCTGGGCACCGAGCGCGTCTACGTGCAGCGGCCGATCTTCGACAGGTTCGTCGCGGCGCTGAAGGTCAGGGCCGAGGCGCTGAAGCCGGGGCCGCCGCAGGAGCCCGGTGTCGGCATCGGCCCGCTGATCTCGCGCGAGCACCAGCAGAAAGTGCTGTCCTACTACCAGAAGGCGAAGGACGAGGGCGCCACCGTCGTTACCGGCGGCGGCGTGCCGTCCATGAAGGGCGCGCTGGCTGAAGGCCATTGGGTGCAGCCCACCATCTGGACCGGCCTGCCAGAGACGGCGGCGGTGATCCGCGAGGAGATCTTCGGCCCGTGCTGCCACATCGCGCCCTTCGACACCGAGGAAGAAGCGATCGTGCTGGCCAACGCCACCGACTACGGCCTGGCCACTACCGTGTGGACCGAGAACCTGGGCACGGCGCACCGCGTGGCCAAGCGGGTCGAGGTGGGCATCTGCTGGGTCAACAGCTGGTTCCTGCGCGACCTGCGCACCGCGTTCGGCGGCGCCAAGACTTCGGGTATCGGCCGCGAGGGTGGCGTGCACTCGCTGGAGTTCTACACCGAGCTGCGCAACGTGTGCATCAAGCTGTGAAGGCTCAGGCCGATCGATTTCATTCACTGATCCACCGCAAAGACTAACTATGGACCCTACGCTTATCCAGAAGCTCGGCGACGAGCTCTACGACGCGCTGCGCGCGCGCAGCGCCGTCGACCCGCTCACCAGCCGCCACGAGGGCATCACCATCGCCGATGCCTACGGCGTGCAGCAGCGCATGATCGCCCGCCGCCTTGATGCCGGGGAGCGCATCGTCGGCAAGAAGATCGGTGTGACGTCGCGCGCGGTGATGAACATGCTCGGCGTCTTCCAACCTGACTTCGGCTACCTGCTCGACCGCATGATCGCCGGCGAGGGCGAGTCCATCGACAGCGGCACGCTGATCCAGCCCAAGGCCGAGGGCGAGATCGCCTTCATCCTCAAGCGCGATCTGATGGGGCCGGGTATCGGCAATGCCGATGTGTTGGCGGCCACCGAGTGCGTGATGCCCTGCTTCGAGATCGTCGACTCGCGCATTCGCGACTGGAAGATCAAGATCGCCGACACCGTCGCCGACAATGCCTCGTGTGGTGTCTTCGTGCTGGGCGACAGCGCGGTCGACCCGCGCCGCATCGATCTTTCCACCTGCGGCATGGTGCTCGAGAAGAACGGGGAAGTCATCGCCACCGGCGCCGGTGCGGCAGCGCTCGGCTCACCGGTCAACGCGGTTGCCTGGCTGGCGAATACGCTCGGCGCGCTTGGCATCGGGCTGAAGGCGGGCGAGGTGATCCTGTCGGGCGCGCTCGCCGCCATGTTCCCGGCCAAGGCCGGCGACAGCTTCCGCGTGTCCATTGGTGGCCTCGGCGGCTGCTCGGTGCGCTTCCATTGAAGGAGAACGACCCCATGACGAAGAAGATCCGATGTGCACTGATCGGGCCGGGCAATATCGGTACCGACTTGCTGGCGAAGCTGCAGCGCAGCCCGTTGCTCGAGCCGGTTTGGATGGTGGGCATCGACCCGGCGTCTGACGGCCTGAAGCGCGCCCGCGAGATGGGCTTGAAGACCACGGCCGAGGGCGTGGACGGCCTGCTGCCGCATGTGGAGGCCGACGGCGTGCAGATCGCCTTCGATGCGACCAGCGCCTACGTGCATGCCGAGAACAGCACCAAGCTCAACGCGCTCGGCGTGCTGATGATCGACCTCACGCCGGCAGCCATCGGCCCGTTCTGCGTGCCGCCGGTCAACCTGAAGACGCTGCTGGCGCAGCCGGGCGAGCGGCCCGCGAACGTCAACATGGTCACCTGCGGCGGGCAGGCCACCATCCCGATGGTGGCGGCGGTGTCGCGCGTGCAGCCCGTGACCTACGGCGAGATCGTCGCAACGGTGTCGAGCCGCTCCGTCGGCCCGGGAACGCGCAGGAACATCGACGAGTTCACCCGCACCACGGCCGGTGCGGTGGAGAAGGTAGGCGGCGCCAGGAGGGGCAAGGCCATCATCATCATCAACCCGGCCGAGCCGCCGTTGATCATGCGCGATACGGTGCACTGCCTGACCGAGGAAGTGCCCGACGAGGCGCGCATCACGGCCTCGGTGATCGAGATGGTGGCCGAGGTCCGCAGGTACGTGCCGGGCTACAGGCTGGTGAACGGGCCGGTGTTCGATGGTCGGCGTGTGTCGATCTACCTCGAGGTCGAAGGCCTGGGCGACTACCTGCCCAAGTACGCCGGCAACCTCGACATCATGACTGCCGCCGCGGCGCGCACGGCGGAGATGTTCGCCGAGTCGATGCTGGCCGGCGCCCCGCAACCCGAACACGCCGAGGCCTAGGAGCACCATCCCGTGACCACAACCACCACGAACCTACAAGGCCGCCGCGTCACAGTGCACGATATGACGCTGCGCGACGGCATGCACCCCAAGCGCCATCGGATGACGCTGGAGCAAATGAAGCACATCGCCACCGGGCTCGACGAGGCGGGCGTGCCGCTGATCGAGGTCACGCACGGGGATGGCCTGGGCGGCAGTTCGGTGAACTACGGCTTTCCGGCTCATTCCGACGAGGAGTACCTGGGTGCGGTGATCCCGCTGATGAAGAAGGCCAAGGTCTCGGCGCTGCTGATCCCCGGCATCGGCACCGTCGATCACCTGCGCATGGCCCACGGCCTGGGCGTGCACACGGTGCGCGTGGCTACGCATTGCACCGAGGCCGACGTATCGGAGCAGCACATCGCGATGGCGCGCAGGCTTGGCATGGACACGGTGGGCTTCCTGATGATGGCCCACATGGCCTCGCCTGAGATGCTGGTAAGCCAAGCCCTGCTGATGGAAGGATACGGCGCCAACTGCATCTACGTGACCGACTCGGCGGGCTACATGTTGCCAGACGACGTGAAGGCGCGGCTGCGCGCCGTGCGTGCGGCGCTGAGGCCCGAGATCGAGTTGGGCTTCCACGGCCACCACAACCTTGCGATGGGTGTCGCGAACTCAATCGCGGCGGTGGAGGCGGGTGCAAACCGCATCGACGCGGCTGCCGCAGGGTTGGGCGCTGGCGCCGGCAACACGCCGATGGAGGTGCTCGTCGCGGTATGCGACCGCATGGGCATCGAAACCGGCGTGGACGTGTTCGGCATCCAGGACGTGGCCGAGGATCGCGTCGTGCCGATCATGGATCACATGATCCGCATCGACCGCGACTCGCTCACCCTCGGCTACGCGGGTGTGTATTCGAGCTTCCTGCTGTTCGCCAAGCGGGCCGAGAAGAAGTACGGCGTGCCGGCGCGCGAGATCCTGGTCGAACTGGGGCGGCGCGGCATGGTCGGCGGGCAGGAGGACATGATCGAGGACACGGCGATCACACTGGCGCGCGAGAAAGAGGCCGAGCAGAATGCGCAGCCCGCGCAGGCCTCGACGGCTATGAATGCGGCGCAGGAGGTGACGGCATGAAGCTCGACGCAAAGATCATCGCCGCACTCGCCGAGCTTCTTGAAACCTGCGAGTTGGAGGCACGCGACACGCCCAAGATCACCGACGAATATCCGCAGATGGACTGGGACGACGCCTATGCCATCCAGAACGAGATCCGTCGCCGCAAACTCGCGCGCGGGCAGCGCATCATCGGCCTGAAGGCGGGCTTGACCTCGCATGCCAAGATGAAGCAGATGGGTGTGACCACGCCCGTGTTCGGCTTCATGGCCGACAATTACGCGGTGCCCGAGGGAGGCGAGTGCAAGGTGAGCGAACTGATCCATCCGAAGGTGGAGCCCGAGATCGCATTCGTCACGAAACGTGCGCTCAAGGGGCCGGGC